>DAISJI010000034.1:0-1348 GCA_036821585.1 Terriglobales bacterium | reverse complement strand
AAGCCTGCTGAAACCAAGGCGCCGGAAATCGCCAAGCCGGCACAGTTCGCGTCCGGATACATGGTGCAGATTGCGGCCGTCACCAAGCAGGAAGATGCGGAGGCGCTCGTCGCTGCGCTGCGCAAGAAACAGTATCCGGTGTTCTCGGCGACCGTCCCCACCGACAAGCTCTACCACGTGCAGGTCGGCCCGTTCAGCGAACCCAAGCAGGCCGACGAGATGAAAACCAAGCTGGTCAGCGACGGCTACAATCCGATCGTGAAAAGATAGTCGTCAGTTGTCAGTTGAAAAAAATCAAAGGCCGATCGGAACCCCGACCGGCCTTACGCCTTGGGCCTTAAGCCTTGCGCCTACTTCGATACCGACGCAAACAGGTCTGACTGGAGCAACGCCTGGAAGCGCTGTTCATCGGTCCGGAAGTGCAGCTTCAAGGTGGTGCTGTCGTTATCCACGGTGACGCTATCGAGCGCGACTTTCTCCGGACCCGTCGCGCCTGTCTTGCGGAACATCACGCCCGCCTTGAGCAACGACGACAACGTCGCCGCGGTCATTGCATCCGCGGTAATGACGTCCAGGTTGAACTTCACGCCGTTGTTGAAATCCATGGTGTAGCGCGACGCCTTCAGCCGCGGCTTTATCATCTCGTAGTCGGCCAGATTGGCGGCATCACCGAGCGTGGAGCGAAGCATGTTCTGCGTGCCGGTCTGGTCCAGAACGCTCCACACGGCGCCATCCTGAACGGCGTTGATCTGCTCGGAAATGATGGCGTTGCTGGCCACCGACGAGGCTTCGCCGTCGCGCGCATCCAGCGCCGCCTGCACCGCCTTCTTCTGGCCGAAGAGCAGCGTGAAGTCATCGAGGAAGACCATGTCCTGCCCGCCGGACATGGGGTAGATATCGGCCAGGCGGTACTTCGCCGCCTTCATCTTCTTGGCCTTGATCTTCAGCAGGACTTTCTTCATCGAGAACTGTCCCTGCGCCACGCCGATCACCTGCACCTGTCCCTTGGAGCGGAACGAAGTGAAGCTGAGTTGCTCGACGTCATTGTCCGGGTCGATGCCGATGTTGCGCAGCGACTGCTCGAACTCCTTGATATTGTCGGGCAGCACGCGCGCCTTCAGCGCCAGCGCGGTCGGAGAATTCTTCAGGGCGCGGTAATCCACGCAGATGATCTGTTGAACATCGGCGGGAATAGCCGCGCGCGCCGATGTGGCCAGGGTGACGGAGAACGCGGGCAGCGAAATCGCCGCCACCAGCAAGAGTGCGAAAAACAGTCGCTTCATGGGACCTCGGAAGTCGCTCCTCTATCCAGATGCCCGCAGCCGCAGATCAAGTTGCGGAGACACGC
>DAISJI010000033.1:0-13874 GCA_036821585.1 Terriglobales bacterium | reverse complement strand
GGTCGTGGTGCTGGTGGAAGAAGAGCCTCCGCTCCCGGATGACGTTCTTCCCTGGCCTTGTCCCTGGCCTTGTCCCTGGCCCTGACCTTGGCCTTGACCTTGTCCTTGCGATCCCGTTGTAGTGGTGGTGGCGTTTACCCACACTTCTTCAGGAAGTTGAGAGAGGCTCTGGGCATAAACACCATTCGAGGTGCGATACGAAATCTGCGCCGCCTGTAGCGTATGCAGAAACCCGATAGCGCTGACTTCGTCCGCGCTCTGGCGCGCGCGCAGGAGATTCGGCACGGCGATGACCGACAACGTCATCAAGATGGCTAGGACTATCATCAGTTCGATCAGGGAGAAGCCGCGTTGTGCTCGGTGTCTCATGACTTCAATTGCAGCTTCTTCAGCTCGCCGTCAACGTCGCGCATGAGCACGTCGAGCGACTCGCGGAGCTCCACGCTGGAGATGTGCTGGGTTTCGACACGCTGCGAGATGCCCTCGAGGTTGTGGCGCAGGAAGCGCAGCATCTTGAGCTTGCTCCGGGTGAGATCTTCCATGCGGCTGACCACGCCGGCGAACGGAGCCTCCAGTTCATGGAACTCGTCGCGCTTGCGGAAGACGACCGGTTCGGGAGCACCGACAGCCAGCTTGACCAAGCCCTCCCGCAGGCGATAAATCGGCCCGGCCACGCGCCGCGAATGTACAAGCGCCACAATCCCTGCCAGACATCCGCTCAGGACCAACAGCGGCGCCAGCCATAGCTCGATCCGCAGCAACTGCGCTCCGAGTATGGCCTGGATCACAGGATCCGGATCGGCCGCGATCTGCCGGTGCATCGGCAGCAGCACCAGTCCAAGAATCAGCAGGACCAGCAGGCCCGCATACACCAGGACCGGAAACATAGCGCGAAATTGGTAGCCTCGATTGACGATGATTCTGCGGCGAGCTTTGCGCACCCGCGCGGAAGGTTGAGCGACTATTTTTTGCATGCCAGAAGAAGCCATCGTACACCGCAAATGACCAAGTCAAGATTTGCGCAGAACTCTAGCACAGCGCGGCAAAACACTGAGCGGTGTTTCGGTAACGCCGGTAATCGGCTACTGGTCGAGGAAGTTTTTCAGCAGCTGTTTTCCCATATTGGTCAACACGCTCTCGGGATGAAATTGAACACCTTCGACCGGAAACCTGCGGTGGCGCAATCCCATGATCGTGCGCGTGCCGTCGGGTTCGGTCGCAGTGGCTGAGACTTCCAACTCTTTCGGCAAACCTTTTTCCGCAACCATCAGCGAGTGATAGCGCGTGGCCTGCATCGGCGTCGGCAAATCGCGGAAGAGAGTGCGCTGATCGTGATCGATTTGGCTGGTCTTGCCGTGCATCAGGTGCGGCGCGCGCACCACGTTGCCGCCGAAGGCCGCGCCGATCGCCTGATGTCCCAGGCAAACTCCCAGTACCGGAACTTTGCCGGCGAAGTGGCGGATCAGCGCGATGCTGATGCCGGCTTCCTGCGGCGTACACGGACCGGGCGAAACGACGATGCGTTCGGGATGCAGCGCTTCGACGCCGGCGACGCTGACCTGATCGTTGCGACGGACGACGACTTCCGCGCCCAACTCACCTAAGTACTGGACGAGGTTGTAGGTGAAGGAGTCGTAATTGTCGAGGACGAAGAGCACAAGACAGTACCAAGTAACGAGTACCGGATAACGAGTCAAAGCAGGCGTGCTGTGAGATCGAAACTGTGGTCTCGTCTGGATCAATTATCGCAGGAATTCAGGCGAGCGCGGCCTGCTACCTGGCTTCCCGCCTGGAGCGCGGGAGATCGGAGTGAAGGACGACCGAATTGCGTCCCGAGTCCTTGGCGAAGTAGAGGGCGGCGTCAGCGGCCTGGATCAGCTCGCGCTTGAATTGCCCGTCGGTGCCGAAGACGGCGACGCCGATGCTGATGGTCAGGTTCTCGGTCGCGCTCGGAGTTCCGGCAAAGAAGCGGGCCTGTTCCACGGCGCGGCGCAGACGTTGCGCGACGAGCATGGCGCCGGCCTCGCCGGTTTGGGGCAGGACGAGAACAAATTCCTCGCCGCCGTATCGGGCGACGGTATCGACGTCGCGCATGTCATTCATGAGGATGGCGGCGACGTCGCGCAGCACCTGGTCGCCGACTTGATGGCCGTAGCGATCGTTGAGCTGCTTGAAGTGGTCGATGTCGACCATGAGCAGAGCGAACTGGGTCCGATTCCGTTCGGCGCGATTGATTTCCTGATCGAGTTGCTGCTCGAAGTATCCGCGGGTCTTGAGGCCGGTCAGGAAATCGGTAAAGGCGAAGGCGATCAGGCCCTCGTTGGCGTACTCGCGGGTGAGCAGGCTCTCGGTAATGAGCGCGGTGATCCAGAGCAGTTGCGCGTCCTCGCGGCGAAACGCGGCGGGAACCGAGCTGAAAAGCTGGAGCGAGCCCAGCGACCGGTTACCAACCATAACGGGAACGATGAGGGCCGAGGCTGCGCCGACCGATTGCAGGA
Source organism: Terriglobales bacterium (assembly GCA_036821585.1). GTDB lineage: Bacteria > Acidobacteriota > Terriglobia > Terriglobales > Acidobacteriaceae > DAISJI01. The sequence continues at coordinate 11,376 of DAISJI010000033.1, read as the reverse complement.
CCGCGTCGGCCTGGACGTTGAGCCCGGCGGTCACGAGCAGCGGGCGGGCGTACTTGGTGGCCCAGAGGTTCAAGACGTTGCCGCGGGAGAACAGCTCGCGGGACTCATCATCGAAGCCACGCACCGCTCGAGCGTGGACCTGCTCCTCCGACTCTTCCCAGAAATAAACGAGACATTTTTCGAAGGGCGCGATGTCGGCGGCAAAGTCGCAAAGAAGGTTGAGGGTGGCGTCAAACTGCATGGGGACGCCGGAAAGCATGGCCACGCGGAGGAGAACGTTCACCTCGCGCCAGCGTTCCTGGACGATCTCCTGCTTGAGTTCGGAAAAGACTTCGACGACGAACTGCTCCGGAGAACAGGAATCGGAGGACTCAAAGCCGAAAGCCGTCGCGGATTGGTTCAAGGTCGAATACCCCTTTCTTGTGCCCCAAGAGGGGTGGCCCCCCATGCAACTGCTCACCCAACCGGGGCACGCTCCCTGCCACACGTCCGCAAACCATTGCAGCCGCCGCTGTTAGTACCTGCCGGAGGGAAGGCGAGAGACGGGGCCAGCGGCGCTTTTGGTAGATTCAGATGCGGGAGAAGGTGGAAAGATTGTGCGGGTGCCGACATTTTTTCGAAACAGAAGTGCTAATCCCCGCGCTGGGGAAGCGCTGAGAAATCCAGCGGAAGATCGGAACACGACAGGATCTTAAGTTTGGAAGCAGAGTTGCTCGACGGAAATCTTTGCGGGAATTGCGAGAACCCTTTGCATTTCAGGAGGAAACGGGGCTAGGATAGAAGTTGGACGTATAAGCCTGCGCCCACAGCAAGAACATTCTGTACCTAGCCGTAGTATCTCGTACGAGTCACTATTTTGCACATCACCGTAGAGGAGTGGTGACTCCGCTAGTAGGCCCTGTAGCTCCTACATCCGCGCCCACAAGCGGCCGGTCCACCATGGAGAGTCGGCATGGCATGGTACGCCTACTGCATCACGGAACAGCACGCATTCTTTAGCGGCAATCGCGCACGTCGTCCCTTTGCGATCCAGGGATTGGGCGGCGTCGCGGGCGCGCAAGTGTACGCATACCCAAGCGGCGAATTCGCCGTCATCGTCAGCTCGTACGATCGTCCCGGCCAGTTAGGCCAGCAAGCGGTCATCGAGCATGCGCGGGTAGTGAGCGAGTGCTTCCGCAACACGACGGTCCTGCCGTTCCGTTTCGGCACCGTCTTCGATAACCACGAGGCCCTGCGGCGCGCGGTCCGCGCCAACCGCAAGAGCTTCACAGAGAGCGTGAGCCGGCTTAAGGGGAAGTCGGAAATGCACGTCAAGGTCGTGGTGCGAGGTCAATCGCCGCGCGACGTATTGCCGGAAGCAACCCTGCCTAACACCGTCGGCAGCGAATACCTGACCGCGCTGCGCGAGATCGCGGTAAAAGACCGCGAACGCCAGAGCAAGGCGCGCGCCGTATCGGTGCAGGTGCACAAGCTCTTCTCGCCGCTGGAATCGGAAGTAAGTTGTAAGAAGGTGCTTTCGGGAGGGCTGCTGATCGACATTGCGCACCTGATCGATTCCAAGACGGTGGAGAAATATCAGAACCGCTCCAGCGCCGCCGTCCGGCAACTAAAAGACTGCGAGATTTCGGTGAGCGGACCCTGGCCTCCGTATCACTTCACTCCGAACAAGCTGAAGCTGAGGCCGATGTCGTAAGACAATTGCACGTTGTAAGTTGAAATCTGGGGGAGCGCAGGGGCGCTCCCTTCACTTTTTGGAACGTACCTCGGGGCTCCGCCTTTTCCTCCACTATTCCCGGAGACGCAGCCGGCGTAAAGCTTGGCAACGCCGTTTGCGCATAAATGTGTGCACCCCTGTACCACTATGTGGAATCAGAATACAATGTCGGCCACCGAAGACTGCCCATGCAAACCATGTGACCGGCGAGACGCCAGTGCGCCGAAAACAAAAGGTTGCTCGACTCCGCTCGCGATGACGGAGAGAAGTTTAGTTTTGCAAAAGGCCCCAGGAGGACGAACGGGATGACGACGCAAAAAAGCCGTGTGCTGATCGTGGACGACGACACCAGCATGGCGCGCAATCTCAGCACCTATCTGACGCGTCACAATTTCGACGTGAACATCGTGGGCAGCGGTGAGGAAGCGATCCGCATGTTCCGCGTGTACGACCCGCATCTGGTGCTGATGGATGTCGCCATGGGCGGCATGAACGGTCTGGATACGCTGGAGCGAATCAAGCAGATCAAGCCCGACGTTTCGGTGATCATGATCTCCGCGCAGAGCAACCCGGAGCTGATTTTCCGAGCCTCGAAGCTGGGCGCCGACGACTACATCAGCAAGCCGTTCGAACCGAAGGAACTCGATCTCCGAATTCTCAAGGTGCTCGACAAGCAGCGGCTGGTGAGCGAAGTGATGCAACTTCGCGAGCAGGTGCGCCGGCACAGCGACTTCACCATGCTCTTCGGGACGAGCCCGAAGATGGAAGAGGTAAAGATGACGATCGAGCAGGTGGCCGACACCAACGCCACCGTGCTCATCCGCGGCGAAAGCGGCACCGGTAAGGAAGTGGTGGCGCGCATGGTGAACAGCCAATCCATGCGCCGGGAGAAACCGTTCGTCAAGGTGAACTGCGCCGCCATTCCCTATGAGCTCCTGGAAAGCGAATTGTTCGGCTACGAGCCGGGCGCCTTCACGGGCGCGAACCGGCAAAAACTGGGCAAGTTCGACCAGGCCAACTACGGCACCATTTTCCTGGACGAAATCAGCGAAATGCACCCGGCGCTGCAGGCCAAGCTGCTGCACGTTTTGCAGGACGGCGAATTCGCGCGCCTGGGCGGCAAGCGCGACATCGCGGTCGATGTGCGCGTGCTGGCGGCGACCAACAAGCCGCTGGAACGCGCGGTCGAAGAAGGCCTGTTCCGCGAAGACTTGTTCTACCGGCTGAACGTGGTGACGATCCACATCCCGCCGCTGCGCGAACGTCGCGAGGAGATCCCGATCTTCCTCGATTTCTTCCTGCGCAAGTACAGCGAGTTTTACGGTAAGACGCCGGCGCCGTTCAGCGATTACGCAGTCGGCAGAATGATGGAGTATTCGTGGCCGGGCAACATCCGCGAACTGGAGAACCTGGTCAAGCGGTACACGATCGTCGGGAACGAGCCGCAGATCATGCGCGAGCTCTCGACGCACAAGCCGATCATGCGCTCGGAGGGTTCGACGAATTCACCGATCTGGGGCATCAAGCAGGAGCCGGCCCCGGGTATGGGAGCAGGCGCGACGATGAACGCGCCCGCAATGCAAGTTCCGCCGGCGAACGGCACCGGATACGCGGGCCCGGCAGTGGTCGAAATGGAGATGCCGTCGCTTCTGGAGATCGGGCGGCGCGCGGCGATGCAGGCGGAACGCGAGGTGATCGAACGCGTGCTGGCACAGACGCGATGGAACCGGCGCCAAGCGGCGAAGATTTTGAAGATCAGCTACAAGGCGCTGCTCAACAAGTTGAAGGCGATGGAAGAGCAAAACCAGATCCAACGTAAGTAGCACTCTGCTTAGAGTTGGCACTCTGATACCAACCGGAGTCTCGGTCTGGACTTTGACCGCACTGCGAATCCTGTGGAAATTTGGCGAAACTTTAGACATAAGTCGCTATGGATTCAGCGACTTGGAATTATCCTCAGGATGTTGCACAAGCGGGCAGTGGTTTTGGATTCTCAAGTGCACTTCCGTTGAATAACCAAAGAGGCCGTACATCATGGTTTCAATCCTCTACTTTGAATGTAGACTTGTCCAATCTTTCTGTTCCGCTCGGCGGAACGGCACCTTGCGTCACCTTCCCTGACTTTCCCCTCCCTCTCTTAAGCCTCTTTATAAGCGGCGCGCAAGCGCCGCTTTTTAATTGGGGCAAAATGCTGAGTGCGAAGTTGGAAGGTAATCGGTAATCAGTAATCGGTAATCCGGAGATCACAGCGGACAGTTGCGAGGCGGGGGATAATGCGGCTGAGGCAGTGGAATGAATAACCGCTGGGCAGTCAGTGGAATCGTGCTTTGTCTTGCGGCGTTCCTTTGGAGTCGAGAGGTAATCGCGAATCCCACGCTCTGGCTCCTTGTCTTCGGGCTTCTCCAGCTTGGGGCCTTGGTGTGTGGAATCATGGCAGCGATTCGAGGCAGCCGCTGGTGGTTACTCATCCCAGCCTGGTCGGTGCTTGCTTGCTTCATCTTTGTGTTTGGGATTGTTGGCGACTGATTGGTTATCGAACCTACCTACCAACTCAATCACCCTGAGTTGACGGGTTCTTTTCCCGGCGATTATGATTACGGTTTCGCCGGAGCTGTCCGGAGTCACCAGTAGGCCAGGGAACCGAATGGACAAGAAGAAGCTGGAATCATTCAAAAAGCGGCTGGAAGAGCGTCAGCAGGAGCTGCGCAAGAAAGTCACCAACATGCAACAGGATGGGCGGGACGCTGACGTCGGAGACATGGCGCAGGACATCGCCGACCGCGCCGCCAGCTCCTACAACAAGGAGTTCCTGTTCCACCAGAGCACCGCCGACCGGCAATTGCTGGGCATGGTGGAAAGCGCACTGAGCCGCATCCGGGAGGGAAACTTCGGGCAGTGCATCTCGTGCGGGAAAGAGATCATCCCGAAGCGTCTGGAGGCGGTGCCGTGGACGCGTCACTGCATCGGGTGCCAGGAAAAGGCCGAGCAGGGACATCAGGCGAGCCAGGAATAAAGGCAGTTGCCAGTTGTCAGTTGCAAGTTGAGCCGCTCAAGTGGGCGGCTTCTCTGTTGTTTAAGCCAGCGCTAGAGCGCGTTTGAGATGGAACATTGAGTCGCCGCCGAGCTGAAGCCCGGCGCTTCCACCGCGCCCGGAGCTTCCACTCTTCGTAAACTCCACGTCGCGGGAAGACGCCGATGTTACGGATAATGGGGCAAAACTCGCGCCGTGGCAGTGACTTAGGGGCGTTGTACGTTTGACGGTCGCGAATCCCGGCTGCTAAACTGACGTTTTGCCTGTCCGCGGCGGCGGCATTCCGTGCTGCTACCGCGCTCATACGGCGCATCCCTCCCGACGTAAGGACCCATAAGTGCGCAGCCAGACAAGACATCGGTTGAAACAGGACCAGTTCGCAGCGGGCGCGAGCGAAGCGCTCGACTGGACCGTAGAACATCGCGACAAATTGACCTACGGCGCCATCGCGTTGGCCGTAGTTCTCGTCCTCGTGATCGGGGGCTGGTGGTACATGCAGCAGCAGGACGAAGCTGCCGGCGTGGCACTCGGCCATGCGATCTTCGTTTACAGCACCCCGCTGACTACGGCCGGACAGCCCCCGACTCCGGGGGCGACCTCATTCGGTACGGCGCAGGAGCGCGCCAAGGCCGCCAAAGACGAGTTCAAGGGCGTCGCCGACAAATACGGCCGCACGCATTCGGGGGAACTTGCCAAGTACTTCATGGGCCTGGCCGATATGGACCTGAAGAACACGGCCGATGCGGAGCGCGAGTTGAAGGACGTGGCCGGTTCGCGCAACGCCGACAACGCCGCGCTGGCGAAGATGGCGCTGGCCTCGCTCTATCGCCGCACCGGCAAGGACCCGGAGGCGATCAAGCTATACAAGGAACTGGCGGACAAACCGGCGAATACGGTCTCGAAGTCGGCGGCACGACTGGAGATGGCGGCGACGTACGAGACCAAGGACCCGCAGAACGCAAGGATCATTTACCAGCAAATCCAGAAAGAAGACGCAAAGGGCGCGGCGGCGGAAATTGCGGCACAGAGATTGGCGAGCATTAAGTAATTTGAAATTGATAATTTGTAATTGGTAATTTGAAAGAGCTGCGGTGATTCCGCAGCTCTTTTATTGCGATGCGCTGTTGGAACACCCCACCCTTCGCCAAAACCGGGCGCAAGGGCAACCACGCGCCAAGAACGATGTTGCGCGGGAAGGAGGGCGGTGCTAATGTAACTAACCAGTTAGTTAGTTATGATGGCACGACCCAAGACGCTGGGCACCCGCAACCAGCCGGAGCAGACGAAGGCGGCCATCCTGCAGGCCGCGCTGGTGGAGTTCGCCAACATGGGCCTGTCGGGCGCGCGCACCGACGCCATCGCCAAGGCGGCCGCCGTCAACAAGGCGCTCCTCTATTACTACTTCAAGGACAAGGAAACGCTGTACGGCGCGACGCTGGAGTCGGTGTTTGCCGGGCTGGCGGCGAAACTGTCGGCGGTGCTGGAGAGCGCGCTCCCGCCGCGCGAAAAGCTGCTCGCCTTTGCGGGCACGTACTTCGACGCCGTAGCCGCCAATCCACTGTACCCGCGCCTGGTGCAGCAGGAGATGATGCGCGCGGGGACGAGCCTGTCGCCGCACATCCAGCGCATCGTGGAGAAGTACCAGCGCCCGACGTTCGCGAAAGTCATGCGCATGTTCGATGCGGGCATTCGCGCGGGCACATTCCGCAAGGTGGACGTCTTCCAGTTCGTGCCCTCGATGATCGCGATCATCGTTTTCTATTTTTCCAGCACGCCGATGCTGCGCGCCATCATGCCGGGCGATCCGCTGTCGCCCGAACGCATTGCCGCGCGCCGCGTGGCGGTGCTCGACTTCATTTCCGCAGCGATCTTTAATTTTGAGGCGGCTCTCAACGCAATCCCACATCTGCCAAAACCGGGCAGATGTGGGGCACCCAAGAACAAGAAGGAGGGACGCCGATGAACCGCACGAGATTCGGCATCCTGTTGGTCGTCATCCTGGCACTGGCGACCGCGTACTACTTTCTCAGCACGGAACGCAATCAGGGGCTGGTGCTGATCGGGACCGTCGACGCCAACCAGGTCATCGTGAGCGCAAAGATCGGGGGGCGCATCGAGCGGCTCGCGGTCGACGAAGGCACGCAGGTCAAGGAAGGCGACCTGATCGCCGAGATCGACGCCGAAGAGTTGACGGCGCTGAAGCGCGCGGCGGAAGCGACGCTGGCCAGCTTCCGGTCGCAGGTGACAGGCACGCGCGCGACCGAGGAAGCCACGCGCGGCACGACGTCGAGCGACGTGCTCACGGCGCAGGCACAGGTGCAATCCACACGCGCGCAATTGACCGAGGCGCAGGCAAACTTGAGGCAACAACAACTGGACACGCAGCGGACCGTATCGCTCGCGCAGCAAGGAATTGCCTCGCAGCAGGACCGCGATCGAGCGGTGGCCGCCGCGGATGCGGCGAAGGCGCGCGTGCAGTCGCTACAGGACCAGGTGCGGGCGGCCGAGTCGAATGCGGCGGCGGCGCGGGCGCGGACCAACCAGGCGCACACCGCGGAGAGCACGGTGCAGGCGACGGCGGCGCAGATGCAGGCAGCGCAGGCGCAACTCGCGCAGGCGCAGACCCGGCTGCAGTACACCAAGGTCACCGCGCCGGTGAGCGGGGTGGTGAGCGTGCGCGCGGCGCGGCAGGGCGAAGTGGTGAACGCGGGCACTCCGATCGTTACCATCATGGATCTGAACGACACATGGGTCCGCGCGGCCATCCCCGAAACCTATGCGGACAAGCTGCAACTGGGCGACACGCTCGACGTCCGCATGCCCGACGGATCGGCGGTCGCGGGCAAGTTGATCTTCAAGAACACGGAAGGCGATTTCGCGACGCAGCGCGACGTGAGCCGGCAGAAGCGCGACATCAAGACCGTCGCGCTGAAAATAAAGATCGACAACGCGGGCATGAAGTACGCGACGGGCATGACTGCCGAGGTGCTGGTGCCGTGGAGCAAGCTGAACATGAAGGACGCGGCGACGGCGCAGAAATGACGGCGGCGGCACAATCCGGCGTGCCCGCCGTGGCGGTGGAGCACATCACCAAGAAGTTCGGCGACTTCACGGCGGTGGACGACGTGTCGTTCTCGGTCGCGGAGGGCGAGATCTTCGGGCTGCTGGGACCGAACGGCGCGGGCAAGAGTACGCTCATCCGCATGATGACCACGCTGCTGCCAATCACCGCGGGCCGCGCGGTGATTGCCGGGCACGACGTGTCGCGCGAACCCGATGCGGCGCGGCGCACGATGGGCGTGATTCCGCAGGCGATGACCAGCGACCTGGACCTTACCCTGAGAGAAAACCTGAACATTTACGCGAAACTGTATGGGGTGCCAGCGGCAGAGCGCAAGCACAACGTGGACGAACTTCTGGAGACGGTCGAACTGACGAAGTGGCGCGACGCACAAACGAAAACGCTGTCGGGCGGCATGCGGCGGCGGCTGGAAATCGCGCGCGGCCTGGTGCACTCGCCGAAAATTTTCTTCCTGGATGAGCCCACCACGGGACTGGACCCGGTGTCGCGCGTGGCGGTGTGGGAGATGCTCGGCAAGGTCAAGGAACGCCGCGGTCTCACCGTCCTGATCACGACGCACTACATGGACGAGGCGGACCGTTTGTGCGACCGCATCGCCATCGTGGACCACGGAAAACTGGTGGCGCTGGATACGCCGATGGCGCTCAAGGCCAGCGTGCCGGGCTCGAACGTGATCGAGGTGCAGTTCGTCAATCCGCCGGCGGAGTGGGAAAAGATCCTGAACGCGCTACCGTCCGTGCAGTCCGTACAGCACGAGGGCGCGGGGATGTACCGGATTCTGTCGAACACATCGAGCACGGTGACGGCGCTGGTGGAAGCGGCGCTGTCGGCCGAGGTGGAAATCAAGTCGCTGCTGGTGCAGAGCACGACGCTGGACGACGTATTCGTGCACTACACCGGACGTCAGTTGCGCGACGAGCAGGTGAAGGCGTACTCGTACGTGATGCCGGCGAGGCCGGGATACTGAGAATTGCAAATTGGAGATTTGGAAATTTGAAATTTGGGGGCTTCGCGTGCCGATGAGCGCGGGCCGGACAATTTCAAATTCTCAAATTAGAAATTTCAAATGAATCGAATGCTTGCCATCGTCGAACGGGAGTTGCGGAAGTTCCTGCGCTCCCCTGCCCTGATGATGGTGGCGACTATTTTCCCGCTGGTGCAGCTCATCGTGCTGGGCAATGCGTTTGGCGGGAAGATCCGCGACGCGCGGGTGGCGATCGTGGACCAGGACCACGGGCCGCAGGCGCTGCGCATTCGCGAGGCGTTCGATTCCGTCCGCGCCAACATCCGCACCTTCTCGCCGCAGTATTACGACAACGATAGGGACGCCGTAATCGACCTGCGCAACGGCAAGCTGGACGGCGTGCTGGTGATTCCGCCGCAGTTCTCACGCCGTGTCTATGCCGGCGAACAGCCCAAGCTCGGGCTGGTGGTGGACAACAGCGACAACTTCATGAGTTCGACGCTGGAAACGAAGCTCGCCGAGATGACGCAGGCGCTGAATGCGCCGGTGGTGCAGCCGCGCGTGGTGCAGCAGATCGCGCTGGAGATCGTGGAGCTGTACCCGTATATCGAGTACATGAAGTACCTGCTGCCCGGGTCGATCGCGCTGGCCATGTTCGTGTCGGTCATGATCGGCGGCGGCATGCTGTACATCGACGACAAGGCGCGCGGCATCCACGAAGGCTACCTGGTTACGCCGATTACGAAGTCGGAGCTGGTGATGGGGCTGATCGTCGCCGGCGCGATCAAGGCGATCGTTTCGGGTGTGGTGATCACCGTAATCGGGTCGCTGCTGGCGGGGGTGGGAGGAGCGTTCCATCCCGTGACGGCATGGTGGCTGCTGCTGCTGATCGTCTCCGCCTCCCTTGCATTCAACACGATGATGTTCCTGCTCATGGTGCGCGTGGAGGACCCGCTGGTGCCGCGCGCGATCTTCGGGGTGCTCAACACGCTGCTCTTCTTCCCCAGCGGCGCGATTTATCCCATCCGCGCGTTTCCGAAGTGGCTGCAGGCGATCGCGATCGCAGACCCGTTCACCTACGCGGTACACGGTTTCAAGGCGCTGCTGCTGAAGGAAGCCGGCTTCGCGGCGATCTGGCAGGACCTGGCTTTCCTGACCCTGTTCGCGATCATCTGCTTCTCGATTGCGACGCCGCTGTTCAAGCGCACCCTCTAGCCGGCTGGTCAGCGATCCAACAGCAGATTCCTCCGCTTCGGCTGCGCTCAGCGTCGGAATGACAATCATCAAAGTATGGAACTGTCTGCGCGTGCGCGGTGTCTGGCGTTATTATGAAAGCCAAGCCAATGCCAAGCTCCATCTTCACCGCACCGGAATACGACGCCGCACGCGAGCGCAAGAAGAAGGTCGCGATCATTGTCGTGATTTGTGTCGTGGTGCTGGCCGCCGCTGCGCTGTGGTGGTTTCGCTACTGGCCGCAGGAACGGATCGTGGACCGGTTTTTCACCACGCTCCAGGCCAAGGACTACAAGACGGCCTACGGCATCTGGCAAAACGATCCGCAGTGGGAGCAGCACCCGCAGCAATACTCGCAGTATCCATTTAACGACTTCTACCGCGATTGGGGACCCGGCGGCGACTGGGGGTTGATCAAAGACCATCATGTGGATTGCGCAGCCGCACCAAGTGGCGGCAACGGAGTAGTGGTGATCGTGACCGTCAATGGGCGTGCGGAAAAAGCGCGCATGTGGGTGCTGAAGAAAAACAAGACCCTCGGGTTTTCGCCGTTTGAAGTTGCCTGCCGATAACGGCGCCCCCTACTTGCTGCCCACTTCCTTCATGTATTCATCCAACGTCACGAACCGGTAACCGCGCTGCTGGAGTTCGGGGAGCAGCGTCTTGAGAGCGGCGGTGGTGGTGGAGAGTTCGTGCATCGCCAGGATGTGCGTGTACGTCCCCTTCTTTTCGCGCTGCGCTATCTCCTGCAAGATGAAATTCTGTAGCGATGGCTTCGGACACTGCTTCGGATGCTCGCCCGCGCAAAGGTAGTCGGTAGTGTTGACGTCACGCAGCGGAAGCGGCAAGTCGGACCAGATACCCAGAACACGGTATCCGCGCGCGGCCAGCTTCTGGTTGATTTCCTTCGTCATGATCCAGTCGGGCGGGCGAACGTAATTGGCGCGGCGTCCGGTCACGCCCTTGATCAAGTCGGAGGCGCGGTCCACGTCATCGATTACGCCCTGCACTCCATGCTGTTTCTCGAAGAGCTTGAACTGCACGTGGCTGTATGTGTGGTCCTCGATCTGGTAGCCGCGCTTGAAGACGTCACGGGCGGCGTCGAGAGTGGTCATTTTGGTTTGAAACTCGTGGCGGTCGCCGTGCGTCTTGGGCGTCAGCCGCCAGCCCATGTAAAAAAACGTGGCGGGCGCGTGGTTCTTCTCCAGCACGTCGAGTAATCCGCCGCTGGCCTGTGCGGGGCCTTCGCCGTAGAGGACGTAGGGACGGGGGCCGTCGTCGAAGGTGAGGGCGATGAGCTTCCTTTCGGCGGCAAAAACATTCGAAGAGACGAGGAGACAGAGAATAACTGC
>DAISJI010000032.1:0-13911 GCA_036821585.1 Terriglobales bacterium | reverse complement strand
TCTGCGTTTTCGAGCTGGTCGCGCAAGGCTTTCAGGTCGGGGATGGTGATTTCGCGGCCGTCAATCTTGATCAGGCCCACGGCCTGGAGCCGGCTCATGTTGCGGGAGACGAGTTCGCGCACGGTGCCGATATGAGCGGCGAGTTCCTGGTTGCTGGAGGGCAGCGTGATGGTGATGGGGCCGGAGGTTTTCGGCTGCTGGCGGGCGAGCTTCACCAGCAATGAGATCAGGCGCGAGCGCACGGTGGTAAACGACAGCTCTTCGATTATCCCAACCAGTCCGCGCAGGCGCTTGCCGACGATGCGCAGCACTTTGAGCGCCACCTGCGGGTGGACGAGACACATGGAGTAGAAGTCCTGCTTGCTGACGAAGAGCACGGTGACGTCGTTGACGGCGGCGGCGGCGGCGGGGTAGTTGCCGCCATCGAAAACCGGGAGTTCGGCGACGGAGCTGCCGGGACCGTCGATGGCCAGCACCTGCTCGCGTCCGCTGGCGGAGCTCTTGAAGATGCGCACGTTGCCGCTCTCGATGACGAACAGGCCGGCGCAGGGGTCGCCCTCGGCAAACATCAGCTCGCCGGATTCGTACTTGCGCGGAACGGCGCGCTCGGCGAGAAAGCTGAACTCGGTATCGGAGAGGTCGGCAAAGATCGGGACGCGGCGGAGAACGTCAGCGGCGGAGGGCTTGGTTGCGGGCATGGCGGAATTGTACGACGCGGGTAGGGGTCCTTCGACTCGGATGCGGCAACCCGCGCCAACAACGGGCGCTGGTTGCTTGCCGCACCCTCGCTCAGGATGACAGCAAAAAAGTTGTGCGTGTTCTACAGCAGGAAGCCGGCGATCAGGAGGATGCCGAAGCTGACCGAGTGCGCGAGTTCGGTCCAGCCCAGGCGTTTGACGGCGAGCGGTTGCGGGCCAGCGGCGAACCACAGGAATCCGCGAACCAATACGGGCACGAAGGCGAGCACGGCGATGGCGGGCAACAGTTGCATGCGCCATGCGGCGAGGAGAGCGGCCGCCATCAAAAGTTGTCCGATAAAGAAGGCGGCGCCGCGGCGGAGCTTGTCGCGTCCTTCGGTGAGGCGCGCGGCGTGAATGCGTATCTGCACGAAGTGGACCTGGTTGCCGGCGAAGATCCAGTTGGCGAGCCAGAGGGCGGCGGCGATGGCGTCGAGACGGCCGGTGGCGACGTAGTAGGCGCCGGGCGCGGAGGCGGTCAGGCCGATCGAACCGATGATCTGCGCCGCCATGTAGTAGCGGCGGCCCAGCTTCTTCAGCTCCGCTTGCGCGATGAAGGCGACTGCGGCGATGGCGCCGAAGACCAAAAGTCCGAGGCGATTGCCTCCCCAGAAGAGCGCGGTCAACGAAATCGCGGCGACTCCGCCGAGGATCGTGATGGCTATGAGAACGGCGTTACTTTCGGCGGCGTTCTGCACGCGCATAGGGCCGGCGCCGATGCAGCTTTCGACCGGCGTCCGCAACCAGAAGAGGCTGAGCGCGACCAATGCAAACAGGAAAACAGCGAAGCCGCCCGAGATTGATGTGATGCCGACAGCGGCGCCGGTCAGCAGCGGAACCAGCAGGATTCCCCACGCACCGTGCTCGCGCGGAATGACCAGCGCGCGGATGCGCGGGTTCGACATGCGGTCCTGTACTGCGACGGCCATGATTTCCGCTCCCTCAACAAAGTAGCGCCGGCGACGGGCGGCGGCTGTGACTAAAGTCCGCTGAGAAAGCGCTGGCGAGGAGGCCCCACCCTAGCAAAGTCGGCTAGGGTGGGCCACCCGGTATGAATGATCGGCTATGAAACCGGGGACGGGACCTTGCGGGCCTTCAGCGCTTCGCTCTTGGGCTCGTAAATGCAGAAGGGCTCCTCGTCGAGGTAGTCGCCGGTCTTGGCATAGGCGCGGGCGCGGCAGCCCATGCAGATGTTGCGGAACTCGCAGCAGCCGCACTTCCCTTTCAGGTTGTCGGTGTCGCGGAGTTCGTTGAAGACCACCGAGTTCTCCCAGACGTCGGCAAACTTCTGCTGGCGCAGGTCGCCGGCGATGGCGGGCAGGTAGCCGCAGGGGAAGACCTCGCCTTCGTGCGAGATGAAGCAAACTCCGGTGCCCGCCAGGCAGCCCTTGGTCATGGCGTTCATGCCGTCGGGATGGCCGGTCGGAATGCCGGACAACTGGGCATTCTTGTCCGTTGGCCCACCCTTCCAACTGCTGTCAGGGTGGGGCACCCCGGCGTGTGGATGAATGGCGATGCCGGTGCCGCCGGGCATGATCATTTCGTGGGGGCCGATAGCAACTTCTCCACCCTTCCAACCGCTGTCAGCGTGGGGCGCCCCGCTCGTTTTTCCGTTCCCGCCATTGGCATCGGCGGCGCGGCGGTCAGCGGCACGGCGCTGGCGCGCGACGCGGAAGTAGTGAGGCGCGCAGGTGGCCTTCAACTCGATGCCGCCCTCGAGCGACCGGTCGTAGAACCAGTTCAGCATCTCTTCGTATTCTTCGGGCGCAACCATCTGCTCGGCGGCGATGTCCACGCCGCAGCCGACGGGTACGAGCAGGAAGGTATGCAGGGCGTCGGCGCCGAGTGCGCGGGCCAGATCGAGCACCTGCGGGAGCTGGCGGGCGTTGTGGCGCGCGATGGTCATGTTGATCTGCACCGACATGCCCAGCTCTTTCAGGTTGCGCAGGCCGTACACGGCGGCGTCGAACGCGCCGGGGATGCCGCGGAAGGTGTCGTGGGTAGTGCTGTCGGCGCCGTCGAGGCTGATGGAAACGCGCTTGACGCCCGACTCGACGATCCGCCGGGCGATTTCCTTGGTGACCATGGTGCCGTTGGTGGCGAGGGCGACGCGCAGGCCCTTGTCGGTGCCGAAGCGCGCCAACTGGAAGATGTCGGCGCGGTAGAGAGGCTCGCCGCCGCTGAGGATGAGGATGGGGTTCGCATACTCGGCGATCTGGGTGATGATGTCGAGCGCACGCGTGGTGGGCAGGTCGGTGGGCGAGCTGAGCTCGGTCGCGGTGGCGCGGCAGTGAATGCAGCGCAGGTTACAGCCCTTGGTGACTTCCCAGAAGATCAGCCGCGGCTTGTTCGCTTGCGGTCCGTTACCCTGTTTGGGCTCCATCCCCGGTCTCCTCTCCGCAAAGAAAAGCGTAGTCCGCCGACTAACATCGGGCCGTGATATGGGTCACAAGTTGGTGTGAGGGTGGTCACCGGGGAGGCGGGTCGTAGGTAGTGCGTCGTAGGCCGGAAAAATCGCGGCACGACCTACGACCTACCGCCTACGACGCACGTTTTACGGCCCGATTCCGCCGTTGTGGCAATCGGAGCAGTTCGCCTGGGTGATGTCGCCGATGTCCACCGGGTGCTTGAAGGGAATACCCGCCGCGCTGCCGTACACGGGCTGGCCGCTCATCACTTCGGCAATCACCGTGTGACACACGTCGCATTGCTTGCTGACGACTTTGTTGTCGCTGCTGGTGTGGTTGCCGTCGTGGCAGCGGAAGCATCCGGCCGACGTGAAGTGCCCGATGTTGTTGGCGTGCACGCGCCAGTCCACCTTCATCTCGGGGAAGATGCTGGAGCGGAAGATGCGCTGCACTTCCGCGATCGCGGCGCGCACTTCGAGTTGTTTGCTCTGGTAAATCTCCGGGTGTTTCTGCTGGTAATAATTCTCCAGCTTGGTGGCGATGGCTTGCATGGCCTCGTCGGTGGACTTGTAGTCGGCGGCGAGGACTTCGACGGCCTGCTGCTTGATGAAAGGCAAATTGGTATCGAGACGCCGGGCGAGAAGCGATTCGTCCACCGAGCGATCGGGCGCGACGTAGATGTGCGTCGGACGGTTGTGGCAGTCCACGCAATCCATGCGGCGCTTGGGCAGCTTGGCAATCTCGTCGAGCTTGAGCGGATTGTCCTTCGACTGGTACACGGTGACGCGACCCTGCTGGTCCTTGACCTGCACCCAGGGGATGTCCTGGCGCTTCCTGTCGCGCGCGATATAGGTGATCTCGTTGGAGATGTTCATGTGCCAGTGAATGCCACTGGGAGCGCCCGTAGCCGGATCGCCGCCACCGGTATTGATGAGCATGCGGATCTGGCGCGGGGTGTTTTTCTCGTCGCTGCCGTAGTGGTAGAAGACCTTCAACTGCGCGCCGTAGAACTTGCGCGGCCAGTGGCACTGCTCGCAGGTTTCCTGCGCCGGGCGCAGGTTTTCCACGGGCGTCCCAATCGGCTTTGGATACTTGTGAAAGGCGACCGAGTACACCTGGTAGGCGCCGGAGAGCTTGGAGCGGACGTACCATCCGGCGCCCGCCCCGACGTGGCAGTCCACGCAGCGCACGCGCGCGTGCGGCGACTGCAAATAGGCCGTGTACTCGGGGTTCATCACGGTGTGACAGAGCTGGCCGCAGAACTGGACGGAATCGGTAAATTCGTAGGCGCGATAGCTTCCTATCGCGCTCAGCGCCACGAAGACCGCGGTGAAGGAAACAAACATCGCGAAGGCGCTGCGGTGGCGCGGGTCGTTGAGGTCGATGCGCGGGAAGCGGGGAATGGACGGCGCGTGACGCCGGCGGCGCCCGCGCTCGATCAACATGCCGACCGGAATCAGAATCAGCCCGAGCACCAGGAAGGCCGGCAGGATCATGTAGGCCAGGATGCCGATGTAGGGGCTGGGCCGCGCGGAAACGTACTCGACGAAGATAAGGAAAAGGATGTTGGCGAAGCTGACGACAGCCAGCGCGGCGCCGACGAGACTGACGGCGTTCCGGAACAATCCCGGTACGCCGTTCTTCGCGGCGGCCGCCTCGTCGTGCGGTTGATCAGGCATGCGGACCCTCCAAGAGCTTTTGCACTGCCGCATCCAACCCCGGGATGCGGGTAAACCAGTCAATGAAATCCTGCTGCGTTATCGGCGAGACCCTCACTCGCGCCCCACAGCTTACCGAAACAGCATGGCGCACGCTATACCGACGCGACACGGACATAGATCACAAATGCATGTGATTCATGCGCTAGTCTCGACAATCGAGGACTTCTCCCGCGAGAAGCCCTCCGGTCGTAAACGTTAGCCGCTACTTGCGCGTCGCGATTCTTTCTTCCTTCTCGCCGGCGATGACGGTCACAGTGGGCTCCCCGGCGTCGGCGGCATGTTTGTCCGCCACCTGCTGCACCGACTGCAAAATGGTCTCGGCGTCCAGTTCGTGCTCGTCCTGGTAGTGCTCGACCGACATTTTGCCGTCGTACCATGCCCAGTTCATCGGGTAAGTCTCGGGGTCGAAGATCACCATGTAGAAGTGCCAGACGACGATGGCAAGGGTGGCCAGTATCGCTTCGTAGAAGTGCACGGCGGTGGCGACGTCGAGCCACCAGCGCGGGAAGAAGAAGAACGCCTGCACCTTAAACCAGAGCGAAAGTCCGGTGGCGGCCATCACGAACATTCCCCAGACCAGCGCCAGGTACTCGGCTTTTTCGGCGTAGTTGAAGCGCGCGAACTTCGGTTTTTCGCCGGAGAGGCCGAGGTAGTAGCGCATGTTCTGGATAACGTCGGTGACGTCCTTCGGTACGGGCAGCATGTCGAGGAAGAGCTTGCGCCCATTCTTGTCGGTAAGGATGTAGGCGACGTGGTAGGCGCTGACGGCCATCAGCACCACGGCCGCGATGCGGTGCAGGATGCTGCGCACCGACTCGTTGATGAAAACGTCGGCGAGCCAGGAGTCGGGATACTTCAGCGCGAAGCCGGTCAACACCAGGACGATGAAGCTGGTGAGCAGCGTCAGGTGCTGGTAGCGCTGCTTGCTGTCCATGCGGACGACGATGCGGCGGTGCGCGTTGAGGTGCGCCGCGGCTTTGCGCCGCCAGATAATCAGGTTGTGCAGCAACATGCCGCCGATGACGGCGAAGATCATGCCGAGGTAGAAACGGCGCGTCCAACGCACGGCGACGCTACCGATGTCGGCGGAGAGTGGCGCGTTCACGTGCACTGTGCCCTGGATGAACTTCTGACTCGCGCCCGGGTGGCACTTTCCGCAGGTGGCCGCGAGGTTGGCGCGGTTGATCGTGGAGCGGGGATCCGACGAGGGCAGGATGTTGTGCACGCCGTGGCAACTGGCGCAGTTGGCAATGATGCTCGATCCCATCTTCGAGGCCAAGCCGTGATAGCTCGCCATGTAGGTGCTGGCGCGGCGGCTTTCGATGCCGAATTCGGCGGCCAGGCGCACGCCTTCGTGGCAGCGGGCGCAGGTGGTGCGGGCCAGGGCCAGGGCGGCGACGGAGGAATTCGGATCGCTCGGCGCCTTGATGGTGTGAATCCCGTGGCAGTCGGTGCAGACGGGCGATTGCCAGTTGCCGCGGGCGATGGCCTGTCCGTGAATGCTGGCCATGAACTCCTGCTTCACGTTGTCGTGGCACTTGGCGCAGGTGTTCGGCACATTGAACTTGAAGATCGGCGACTTGGGATTACCGGCGGAGAGGATATCGTGCGAGCCGTGGCAGTCGGTGCAGACCGCGGCCTTGCTGTTGTCGCCGTCCTTGGCGATCGACTTGCCGTGCACGCTTTCCTGGTAGGCGACAAACGGCGCCGCGCTGATCCCGCTCTTCTCCATGACGAACTTCTGCCCGTGACAGGAGCCGCAGGTGGCGGGAATGTTCGTCCGGTGCACGCGTGACTTGGGATCGCTGGCGGGCAGCACCTCGTGAATGTTGCCGTGGCAATCGAGGCAGGAGGCGGCATTCTTGTCGCCGTTCCTTGCCGCCTGGGCGTGGAAGCCGTGCTTGTAGGCCTGGTCCTGGTCAGCGTGGCAGGTGGCGCACTGCGGCTTGGCGGGCGTGTTCTCGTGCGGGACAGCCTTGATGTCGTTGTGGCAATCGACGCAGCTCAACATGCCGCCGTGAATCGAGGCCTTGAACTTCGCCGGGTCCACGGAGAGGCTAACCTGCTTGCCCGCCACATCTTTCGTCAGGCCTCCGTCGGGCGCATGACAAGCCATGCACTCGGCGTCTTCGATTTTCCTGGTCTTCTTGTCAGCGGCCCAGGCCGGCGAAACAACAAATATGAATGCGATGACGATCGCGACTGCAATGAAGAGTTGCCGGCTCCAGAACCACGTTGCTCGATCTGCACTCGTGGCCATCATTACGGACCCCTTTCCGGTCCTTTCTACCGATATGCAAAGAGCATCGCGTAGATGATGCCAACGACGATGCTGAAACCAATGCCGAGCGCCACCCAGGCAAAGACACGGAAGGTGCGGATTACGATCTCGGGCTGCGGCTCGGCCAGGTGCTGCTGCAATTCGCCGCGCGCCACCAGCTCCCGGTACTCGCGGGGCTTGTCGCGCATCAACTCCGCCAGCTGCATGCGCCCGGTGAAGATGGTGGTGTCCATGGGGAATTTTTCCGGCCGCAAGTGCGTGTTGAAGAAATGCACGGTGAAGATGAAGCCGGTGGCGAGCAGGGCCTCGTCGCTGTGGATGATGGTTGTGATGTTGATGAACGATCCCGGAATGAAGCGGGTGAAGAAGACCGGGAACCACAGCGTCAAGCCGGTGGAGCCAATGATGAAAATGCCCCAGAACACGGCGAAGTAATCGAACTTTTCCCAGTAGGTCCAGCGCCCGTACTGCGGGCGCTCGCCGAGGTGGAGAAACCATTTCATGGTGCCGATGAATTCTTTCAGGTCCTGGCGGCCGGGAATCATGGAGTGCTCGCCCAGCACCAGCGCCTTCCAGCTTCCGTACTGCCGCTTCTTCAGCTTGAACAGGTCGACGATGTGCGCCACAAACGTGCCGAACATGACCAGTGCGGCGAAACGATGGATGGAGCCGGCGGTTTCAAACCCGCCCATCAGGTGGGACAGCTTTGCCGCCCACGCGGTGTAGGAGAACTTCAGCGACATGCCGGTCAGGGCCAGGGTGATGAAGCTGACGATCATGCAGGCGTGCAGCGTGCGATTCAGAGTGGTGAAGCGCACGAACTCGAGGGTGTCGGAAATCTCGGCCGCGGGCGCCGGATCCGCGATGCGCACCGGATCCGCGGCGGCGGGTGCGGCCATCGTCGTCAGCGGCGGGTTGAGTTCGTCCGTGATGCGGCTCATTGCTTCCTCTCCCCATCGCCGTTGGCTTTCTCCGCTTCCGTGCGCTCGATGGCCGCTTCTTCGGCGCGCAGGTTGCGTCGCATCTCGACCGCGCGCGGCAGCCATAGCAGCGTGTGCACGCCGCCGACGACGAACGTCCCGACCAGCAGTGCCGTCATGCCCCAGAACGTGTAGAAGAGGAACGGGTACTTGCGCGGGTCGTGGTGCGTCGCGTGGGTCAGGTAGCCAGCAAAGCGGCGCGTCGCGTCAGCGTGGCACTTGCGGCAGGTCTGCACGACGTTGGCGCGGCTGAGGTGCGAGTTGGGATCGGTGACCTTGAGCACGTCGTGCGCGCCGTGGCAGTCGTAGCACTTGGCGGTCTTGGTGTAACCGAGGCGCGAGACCTTGCCGTGATAGGTATCGAAGTAGGTCTTGGCGATCTCGCCGTGACACTTGCCGCACTTGGCCATGATGTCGAGCTTGAAGACGTCCTCGTCGGCGCGACGGATGGCGTGCGCGGTGTGGCAATCGCTGCATACCGGCAGCGGCTCGCCGGTCTTGGTGACGGTGACGGAGTGCACGCTGTTGACGAACTGCTCCTGGATGCCGTGATGGCACTGGCCGCAGGTCTGGGGCACGTTCTTCGGGTTGACCGTGGAGTTCGGGTCCGACTTGGGCAGCTCGTTATGCGCGGTGTGGCAACTGGTGCAGGTGGCCGTGACGGTGAGGCCGCTCTTCAGCAATCCCTTGCCGTGTATGGACTCGGTGTAGCTCTCGATGATCTGGTGCTGCACGCCGGTGTAGCGAAGCGCGGCCTTCTGCCCTTCCCGGTGGCAGCGTCCGCAGAGCTGCGGAACGTTGGTCGGGAAGGTGCCGGAAACAGGATCGCGCTTGCCGAGGACCTTGTGCGTGCCGTGGCACTCCTTGCAGGTCGGGGCGTTGGGATCGCTGGCGGCCAGCAACTGTCCGTGCTTGCTGCGCTGGTACTGCTGTCCCATTTCCTCGTGGCACTTGCTGCAATCCACGTCTTTCGTGATCGTCTCGCAAGGCCGTAGTTTCGACGCATTCACCTCGGAGTGGCACTGGCTGCAGGCGACCTTGGCGTGACGGGAGCCGGCAACGTCAACCGCCGCCACGAACATGCCGCGCCCGTCGCGCGCCTTCAATTCCCTGTCCTGGTGGCAACGCATGCAGTCGGCGTCGGCCATGCCCTGCTCGTAGAAAACCTTGCGAACCTTATGCGGCTGGTGGCAGTCCACGCAGGCGGGCAGGACGTTGGCTTCCTTCTCCCACAGCTCGCCGCGGATGGTCTTGCGGTGCACCGCTTCGATCAGCGAGTGACACTTGGTGCAGGTGGCCGCGATGTTGCGGCGATTGATCGAGGAATTCGGGTCGGTGTGCGGCAGGATGCTGTGCGCGGTGTGGCAGGACGCGCAATTGGCCGCCACGCTGAGGCCGCGCTTGAGCAGGCCCTCGCCGTGAATGGATTCGGAGTAGTTCTCCAGGATGTTGTGCTCGGCGATGTTGCGGCTCTTCTGTACCGGCGTTCCTTCGCTGTGGCACTTGCCGCAGGTATACGGAATGGCGAGCGGAGAAACCGGCGACTTCGGATTCTTGACGGGCAGGATCTCGTGGTTGCCGTGGCAGTCAGAGCAGCGCGGGGCCAGGCTGTCGCCGCGGGCGACGGCTTTTCCATGCAGCGACTTCGCGTGCAGCGCGGCTTCCGTGTCGTGGCAGGTGCCGCAGTTCACCCGCTTTGGTTTCTCGTGGGGGAGGTCCTTGCCTTCCAGGTCGGCGTGGCAGGAGGTGCAGTTGAGCGACCCGTGCACCGAGCCACCGAAGCGCTTGCTGTCCACGAAGAGCGAGACGGTGCGGGCGCCGCGCTTGGTGGTCGTGGTCTTGTCGCCGTGACAGGCGAGACAGGTATCGTTGGCGTCGTCCGCGGGTTTGGACTTCGCCCATGCGGGAGCGGAGAGAAGCACGGCGAAAAGCACCGTCAGCAGGAACGCTGCGGGGCGCGCTCGGAATCGGGATGAAATTTCCTGGGACAATCCAACCACCTGCCAGGGCGGTGATTCGACCGTTTACCGGATGTCGCACGCCAGCGTGACGGGCGTCACCAGGTATCGGCCAATCCCAATGTCCCAGATATCGACACTTGGGGCTGTGAGTAGCAATACGTCAGCATGTGACGGGCCTCACAGCGGGGGTGTGCATGGCGAAGTACCGAGTGACGAATTAAGGAGCAAGGAATAACGAGAAAAAACAAAGCAGATCTGGTGGCAAGGGGAACGTTCTTTGGCGGGACAGAGAAAACCGGCCGCGCTACCGATGTTCTGCGGCAACTGCGCGGCCGGACCAAAAAACTTGAGGGCGCTAGAAACCGGCGTTGCGCAAGCGGAGGAGCAGGTCAGTCTGTCCCTGCCGCCGCAAGATCGATCGCAGCGCGAGAAATCCGAACGCGAGATAGATCGAACGCAACATGATGGACGGGCGCGGTGCAGGAAGTTGTGCTGCACCGCGTCCACTGGGCCCGAAACTCAATCGCACTGCGCGCTCGATGGCAGCGCGCCCGGTTGTGTATTCCTCTGGTTTCAGAACCACCCCGGTATGCGCAAGGTAGCGCGGCTCCGACCCGGCGTAAAGATGGCTTGGGTAACTAATCAGGTGCATTACCTTGGTTTAGGGCGGGGTACCGGAAAAGGCAGCAGGGGCGGCGCGACGCGCTTGCAGGCTGGCTGGACCTCGGTGTCGCAGCCCCTGCGAGCGTCCGGAAGCGTGGCGTGCCGGCGAACGTCCGGACGCCGCCGCGCCGTCCCTGCCTGGCGTCACAAGCAGCACGTGCGCGTCGCGGTGAGGCCGAGCGCGCTGCATGCGCCTGGGCGCCTTCATGCCGAACGATGGTCCCCGGCGCACCGCACGGCCGCAATTCCTGGCGTGTAGCAGCCGCCCCCGAAGCGGGCGCGCCGGAGAAGGTCGGTGTGGCGGGCTGGTTGCGCGCTCACGCGATCTCCCGCATCGCCGACGGCGCTTTGCCCAACCACACCGAATCCGCGGGGCCGGCGTTGCGACGGGAGACACGACTACGCCAGCCCCTCACAGATGCTGTTGCACGCGCGCGGCCACTGCAAGTCCAACGTCAGCCCGCATACAAGATGATTTAATTTCAGCAACTTGCCTTTCGGCCAGGGCTGCGCGACGCGTGCGAGTAGCTCCGAATAGCGTTGCGGAATTCATCACGGTGTTGAATTCTTGAACAGCGCATCAAGAATGGGGCTCGCATCCGGTGTGTCCGCCTGATTGCCCACTGTGCTCATGGAAAATGGTGGGCCGCGCACCTGTTGGAACAAACGGCGCCGTGAACAGAAATCCTGATGTGAGCCGCGTCACCGATCATTGTGACGTCGAACCTTCCCGGTGAATATCGGAAAGGAAGCGTGACCAGGTTGAACGCCGTACGGAAAACTTGTTCCGTCATTTTCCGGCAATCCGCCAAGGCGCCAAATCGGGAAACGATATACCGGGAAATCCCGGGTTTTGCACAGCAGTTCGGGATACCGGGCATAACCGCCAAGAATGCGGGTTCGGAGCATGCACCACGACGCGGTGAGCCTCGTCACAGGGTGAGCGGTAGACTAACGTATAGGTTATGACCCACGATTCAGCCAACCGGTTCCGGGCCGCGCCACGAGCGAGTTTGCCGGCGGTTTGGGCTCCGGACCGGGTGCGGCGCCGCGGCGGGCACATACGTTTTCGAACGTCCGTTCGCCGAAAATGCGTTGACGCCGGGCATATGATTGAGCGTCACAGGGGGTTGTGTCGTGCTAACACCGTATGGTTTGGACATCATAGAAAGTTGTTTTACATGTAAGCTGCGGGCCGACCGCATATTCTGCGACCTGCCCACTGCCGCACTGCAATCTTTCGAATCCATCAAGTACGCCAGCGCCTATCCCAAGGGCGCTGTGCTTTTTGTGGAAGGACAGGCGCCGCGCGGCATCTTCGTGCTCTGCAAAGGACGGGTGAAACTTTCCATCTGCTCTACCGATGGGAAGACGCTGATCCTGAAGATCGCCGAGCCGGGAGAGGTTCTCGGATTGAGCGCGACGGTTTCCGGGAAGCCGTACGAGCTCACCGCCGAGACCATCGACCCGTGCCAGGTGAACTTCGTCAAGCGCGAGGACTTCCTGCGCTTCCTGCGCGAGCACAGCGACGCATGTTTCCGCGTGGCCGAACAGTTGTCGGAAAAGTACAACACGGCGTGCCACGAGATCCGCTCGCTGGGCCTGTCGCACTCGGCGGCTGAGAAACTGGCGAAGCTGCTGCTGGAATGGAGCTCGAAGAACGGCGAGTCGGCCAAGCAGGAACCGCGGCTCAAGCTGGCGCTCACGCACGAGGAAATCGCCCAGATGATCGGCACCTCGCGCGAGACGGTCACCCGTCTGTTCGCCGAGCTGAAGAAACGGCAGATCGTGCACGCCAAGGGTTCGACGCTGCACATCCGCAACAAGGCCGCGCTCAAGGCGCTCGCCAGCAACGGCTAAACCCTCCTTATTTGACCGGCGCGTGCTGCGTGGGACGCGCGCCGGCGCGGTCTATTTTCAGCGCACATCCTCTTGTTTAGCAGCGCGGAAGCCTGTTTCGCATTGTGGACAGGCGCGTCACCATCACGACGAGCGGTGATAGCAGTCACTGTTTTGGCGCGCCGGCCGCTGTATGACGTGCTACATGGAGAACGCCACACACCATAGCTGCTTCAACTGCGAGCTGCGGCCCGACCGGATGTTCTGCGATCTTCCGTCGGAAGCCCTCCAGTCGTTCGACGGCATCAAGCAGCTCGCCTCCGTCCCCCGCGGCGCGACTCTATTCAACGAGGCAAAACATGCGCGAGGAGTCTTCGTGCTCTGCGACGGACGCGCCAAACTCTCCGTGAGTTCCAAGGAAGAAGGCGGCAAGCGGCTGATGCTGCGCGTCGCCGGTCCCGGAGAAGTGCTGGGGCTGAGCGCCACCATGTCGGGCAAGCCCTACGAAGTGACGGCGGAGATGCTGGACGACGCGCAAGTGGCGTTCATTCGCCGCAAAGACCTGTTGCGTTTCCTGCGCGATCACCGCGAGGCATGCCTGCAAGTGGTGCACCTGCTCAGCCAGGACCTGCACGTGGCCTACGACCGGGTGCGCTCGATCGGGCTGTCACACCCGCGCCGTCCGCGCTTCCACCATTCGCTGCGCGCCAACTGATTCCGATCGTACCTTCGCTCCCGCTTCCCACCGTGGACCGCCCATCCGGGCGGTCTTCGTGTTGCGCCGCGATGTTTCGCAGCTTCTCGCAGTTTTCCCGAAATGAAACTGTGACGACGAGGGGGTGCCGCAGGAGGCGCTCATCACTCCGAAACGTGATGCGGAACACAGCCCGGGTGGGTGGTAATTGGCGATTCTGTTTCTGCACTCCTAGGGGCCCAGCGGGTCGGCCCCAAGAGCGTGCCTAGGAGCAAACAGCATGCACATATTCAATAATCATAAGCGGATCGCGATCGCTCTGGCTGCTGTCGCGTTGGTCATGCTCGTAGTGACCGGCGTCAGCGTCGCCGGCGAGCATCCCCAAAAGGCGGTTCCCGCGGCGGGGGCCAACAGCGACTACGTCGGTAGTGACGTCTGCATTTCTTGTCACGACGATCAAAATCGTCGTTTCATGAACACGGTGATGGGCAAGGCTTTCGCCAAGCCCCACACGGCCGACGAAAAACTCGGATGCGAATCTTGCCATGGGGCCGGGAAGGCTCACGTGGAAGCCGGCGGCAGCAAGACCACCATCCCCATCCGTTACGGCAAAGATACCGGCAACTC
>DAISJI010000031.1:2572-14072 GCA_036821585.1 Terriglobales bacterium | reverse complement strand
GTGCAAGGGGTAAGCCTGCCATGAAGTCCCTGTCTGTCTTTGGCGCCACGCGGCGGTCCACAGCGCTTTCAATCGTACTGATGACAATGTGCGCGTTCGGCGGCGCGTCACGCCTCTATTCGCAGGACATCCCCACGCTGTCGGTCAACGTGAAAGTCATCAACGTCCTGGCCAGCGTGCGCACCAAGCACGGCGACATCGTCAAGAACCTCACCAAGGACGACTTCACGCTCACCGAAGACGGGCGCCCGCAGACCATCAAGTACTTCTCGCAACAGTCGGACCTGCCGCTCACCCTCGGCTTGCTGGTGGACACCAGCCCGAGCCAGCAGCGTGTACTCGGCCAGGAGCGGGATGCCAGTGTCGTTTTCCTCGACGAGTTGCTGCGGCTCGATAGGGATAACGCGTTCATCCTTCACTTTGATTTCGACGTGGAGCTGTTGCAGGACCTGACGTCGTCCCGGCAGAAGCTGCGGGCGGCGCTGGATGAACTTGAGATTGGGGATCGCAGCGGGTCGCAACCCGGAGGCGGCAGCAGAGGAAGAAGTGGCGGTGGCAGCAGAGGAGGCGTTGGCATCGGGTGGCCGGGAGGCGGCATGGGGTGGCCAGGAGGCGGAAGACGCCAGGGAGGGAGCGGAGGCGGCGGTGGGGGTGGCGGCCGCAGCGGTGGAGGGACCAATCTGTACGACGCCGTTTACCTTGCCTCCAATGAACTGATGTCGAAGCAGCAAGGGCGCAAGGCGGTCATTATTCTCTCCGACGGCGTCGACACTGGAAGCAAGCTGACGCTGGCGGACGCCATCGAATCGGCGCAGCGCGCGGACACGCTGGTTTATTCGATCCTGTTTTCCGATGCGTCGGCGTACGGCGGCGGCGGCTTCGGTTTCCCAGGCGGCATGGGCGGCGGCCGGCGCGGCGGTGGCATGCCGTTCCCACAGGCAGGCCCCGAGGATGGCAAGAGAGTCATGCAGCAATTGGCGCAGGAAACCGGCGGGCGTTTCTTTGAGGTTTCCGGCAAGCATCCGATCGAGCAGATTTACGCCAGCATCCAGGAAGAGTTGCGCAACCAGTACAGCATCGGATATTCGTCGGACAAGCCTTATGACGGAACGTTTCGCAAAATCCGCCTGACCATGAAATCGAAGGACCTGGTCGTGCAGGCGCGCGAAGGATTCTACGCGCGCCAGTAACTAGCGGGATTTCAAAAACAAGTCGGCGACCTTGAGCGCACGCTCCGAGGGCTTCACGTCGGTGCGGTTGCAGAGCACAACCACGGCGAGGTCGTCGTCGGGAAAGTAATGGATCGCGGTCAGGAAGCCGATGGTTTCCCCGCCGTGCCACATGCGCCGGTGGCCCTTGTAGGGATCCAGAAACCAGCCGAAGCCGTACGGAACCAACTCCTCTGAATTTGCGGGCTCAAACTTGCGCACGTTGACGGGCGCAAGCGCGGGCGCCATTTCGCCGGCAGTGAGCAGCTTGTGCGTGCGCAGTGCGGCGATCCACTGCTGGAAGTCGTCGAGCGAGGAGTAAACGCCGCCATCGCCCAGGACCGCGGAGGTGGAACTCTGATCCGAGAAGGCCCACCTGTCCTCGACCATGCGATAGCCGTAGGCGCGGTTGGGCACGGTGTTGCGCGTGTCCACGAAAGCGACGGTGCTCTTCATGCCGAGCGGAAGAAAGATGCGCGCGCGGAGAAAATCCTCGAAAGGCTGCTGCGCGATCTTTTCCACAATCTGCGAGAGCACGGAATAGCCGGAGTTGCTGTAGGCGTACCGCGTGCCGGGCGCGAACCGTCCGGCCGCCTGGCGCATGAGCAGTTGCAGCACCTGTGCGTCGCGGATCTGCGGCAGCTTGTCGGGAGCGGTGTTAGGAAACTGGTTGTCCCAGAGGTCTTCGTAGTCGGGAAGCCCCGATGTGTGGTTGAGCAGGTTACGGATGGTGATGTCGCGTCCGTAGGCGGGGAATTGCGGAAAAATGTCGGTGAGGCGGTCCGAATATTTCACCTTGCCTTCGCGGACGAGCAGCATGATGGCTGCGGCGGTGAATTGCTTGGTGACGGAAGCGAGGCGGAAGTTGGTCTGCGCGGTGATCGGCGTGCGCTCATCGAGATTGGAAACGCCGAAACCCTGCTTGAATACCGTCTGCCCGTGACGGACAACAAGGACCGCGGCGCCGGGGGCGTCCGATTGCAAGTCGGAAAAGATGGCGGCGATGTCACTCGAGGTTTGCGCGGACGCGGCGCCCGTACTCAGTAATAGTAGGAACAGCAAGCTGCGGATGATCATGATGTGAAATGAAAACCGGATGCACCGCGATTGCGATGCATCCGGTTGAGTCTTACTGGTTGTTGGATCCGGGACGAGCGGTAGTGCCCGCCGCTGCCGGACGCGCGGGCTGTCCACCCTCAGGCGTTTCCGGCGGAGGCGCGGGCATGTCGGCGGCGGCGAAGCGAGGCAGCATCGCGTCACGCATGGCGAGCTCGTAGATTGCCGAGGCAACGATGATCGCCGACTTCCTCACGTCGTCCTCGATGATCCGCTCGTACGTATCAATGTCGGTGTGCCAGGTATCGGTGAAGTACTCGATTGGGTCCTGGCCGAGGCCGATTCCCGGAAGCCCGGCTTTCGAGAACGAGGTCGAGTCCGTCCCGCCGAGGCGGCGGCTCTTGCTGGGAACGGCGCCGGCAAAACCAAGATCGGAAAGCGAGGCGAGCGACGCTCGTAACACGTCCGCATCTTCCTTCGGACCAAAGACGCTGGCGCCGCGAATGCGTCCGGTGCCGCTGTCCACGTTGAAGTATCCGACCAGCTTGGCGAACTCCGGCTTGGGCTCTTCGAAAGTTCCGAAGTGCTGTTTCACATACGCCTGCGAGCCCAGCAGCCCCTGCTCCTCGCCGCTCCATAGAGCGACGCGGATGGTGCGGCGCGGCTTGATGCCGATCGCCTGCAGGATGCGCGCGGCTTCCATCATGACGGCGGCGCCGACGGCATTATCGGTGGCGCCGGTGGCCGAGTGCCAGGAGTCGAGGTGCCCGCCCAGCATCACGATTTCATCCTTCTTATCGGTGCCGGGAATTTCGGCGACGATGTTGTAGGAGGTCTTGCCCTCGGGATACCACTTGTTGGTGATGTTGAATTCGAGGGTGACCGGCGTGCCGTCGCTCATGATGCGCGCGATGCGTCCGTAGTCGTCGTTGCGCAGCACGACGCTGGGCACGGCCTTCGCGGGATCGAAGGTGCGGTTGTTGAAGGCGCGGATCAGGCCGTGCTCCATGCGGGCATCATTGACGCGCATGAGCGCGCCGTTGGCGACCAGGAAGGCGTCGATCTGCTCGTTGATCTTCGCACCCGTGAGAATGCTGGGGTCCGGCGGTTCCTGCTGGGCGTTGCGCGGCGGGCCGTATTGCCCGGCGTTGGGATTGTTGGGGTCGTAGCGATCGTGCGCCGCTTTGTCGTCCATGCGGCGCGGACGAACGTCAATCGTCACCGGAACCACGCCGGGCTTGCCGACCAACACGATCTTGCCCTTGACCTTGTCCTTGATGGAGGCGAGGAAGGCGTCCATGTCGGGCTGCTTGGGTTTTTCCGGCGGATCGATCTCGATGGTCTGCGCCGTGACCGTGCCCTTGGTGCCGTTGGTCCAGGCGAGAACTTTGAAAGTCAACGGCGCGAGCATGGGCGCGGTGATGTAGCCGCTGGCGCGCTCATTGGTCCAGCCGGGATGCCCGAAGTCCCACGGTTCCAGGTGCGCATTCTGGAATCCCCACGACGTCATTTGCTTCGCCGCCCATTCCGCCGCGGCCTTGTGATTGGGCGAGCCGGTCAGGCGCGGGCCGTAAACGTCGGTGAGGAAATGCGTGGTGCGCATGATCTGCGAGTGGTTAGTTTCTTCCTGGCGGATCTTTTCCTGGATGTCGAGCGTGGTCTGCGCCGCAGCGACCGCGGTCACGAGCAGCAGGCAGAGTAGAAGCCGGGTGATGATTCGGTTGCGCATTGGAATGCTCCGTCGGGCGCCTTGGAAGGCGCGCCGGAAATGAAGTGATTCAAAAGAGCAGGGGATTGTATCGCGATGAGATTGAACGGGTGGCATCGTTTCTGTGTAGATTCGTAAACGCCCGTCCAAGTAAAAACGCAGTCAATGGGATTCTCGTGGGTCGGGCAGATTGAAGCGAAATCTCCGCCCCCGGGAGTCCGGTTTCCATCCTGCAGCAATGGCTGCCTTGATTGCGGGGCGCAACGCAGCGAGTAAGGCGGTTCGGCTGGGCGACCGATCGTGGCCGAAGACCGAGAATGGAAAGTCGATAATCAGCTCCCGAGTGCGCTCCGGTTCCCGCCAAACGGAAATGGAAACACCCTTCAGCCCTGCTTCCTGGTCTATCACCCAGCCGTGTCTGAGCCGCCAGAAATACGTTTCGCCATCCAAGGCGATTTCGTCGAATGCATCTTCTTTCGTCATGTCCGCAAAGTTTATTGTATGCACATTGGCCAGTGGCCGAATTTGCATCGAATGGATATGCGAGAACCGGAGATTATCCCGCCGTCACGAGCCGGAAAGAGTCGCGTCGATCCGATTGACGACGTGTCGCTGGAAGCGCTGACCAGGCTGCTGGATGACGTGTTCTGCATTCCGGGTACTTCCATCCGCTTCGGAATCGACCCCATCATCGGGCTGATTCCCGGTATCGGCGACCTGATCACGGGACTGGCTTCGTTCGTCATCATCTTTGCGGGCTGGCAGCGCGGCCTGCCGCGGGTGACGATCACGCGCATGGTGGCCAACGTCGCCATCGATACGCTGCTCGGCTCGGTGCCGGTGGTGGGCGACATTTTCGACGTGGCGTGGAAGTCGAACCGCATGAACCTGAAGCTGATGCAACGGGAGAGTGCGGGTGCGTCGAAAAAGCATACCGTCGTGGACGCGCTGTTCCTGCTGGCGATCGGGATGGCCGTGTTGGTCCTGGTGGCCGCGCCGTTTGCGGTGATCTGGCTAATACTGAGATGGCGCTGATCGCTGGCGTTGAGCCTCGATCATTTGAGCCCGCCCGGGTCGGACCGAGATTCCTGAAACTGCCGCAGCACCATCCATGCGATCAGCAGCAGCATCAGCGGTTCGATCGCGTTTCGATATCGCATCTGGCTGAACGTAATGTAGTAGGGCAAGGGGTAGAACAGGATCGCCCCCAGGTATAGTTGCCAACCGTGTACACGCCGCATGCACGCTAGCAACAGTGCGGGCGCCGCCAGGATGCTCAGCGGGAGGAAGCTCCACGGCATCCAGATTGCCGCTACCGGCGTGTTGAAGGCCCCTGTCGAACCGTCCCAGTACATCGCCATGCGCTTCAACGTCAAAGTCAGGAATTCGCGCGGATAAGCACGCACGAATCGCTTCCCTTGCTCGGCCTTCGCGTGCACGTAAGCGAGTTCCCGCATTCGCCGGTAATCCGCCAGTTCAGCAGGGTTGGCAACAGGACTTCGCATCACCCAGTCGCGGCCGCCGCCGCCGTGAACATTTCCCATCACGAATTCGAAGCCGAAGTTCGTACGTAGGAACGCCCATTGTCCGAAGACGATCCGGTTCCGCACCAGCCAGGGACTCACAACCACAACGCACGCAAACAAGGCCAGCAGCGCCGGTTTCAGCCATCCCGTCTTTGCGCGCATGCGGCGCAGGGCAATCCACGCCAACGAAACGGCCAGAAACGTCAGCAGCGCCGGATTCATGAGCAGCGCGAATCCCCACAGCGCCCCATAGCCGATCCACATCCGACGGCTCGTCTCACGCTCCAGCCGAAGCGCAAACCAAAACAGCCATGCCAGCAGGAGCGTCGAAAAGGTGATTTCCCAAATCCACGTGATCGGCCAGCGGCTGAACCATGGAAACAGAGCCCACGTAATCGCCGCCACCATGCCGGCGCGCCGCCCGACCGTCATCTCCGCGATGCGAAGAATTGGAATGCAGGTGAGGGCGGAAGCCAGGCACTGTATGAGCAGGATGCATAAGTAGGAGTGGCGGCTGAAGACGCCAAAGAGTGCGAAGAAGGCGGCGCAGAAATACGGGTATATCGGCCCCAGCCACGACGTCGGCGGCATGTGCGGATCGCCGGCCAGCGCGCCTACGAATGGCGAAGAGAATCCGTGCCCGTTCGCGATTGAGGCGGCGATGTTCGTCGCCTCATTCTGGAATGAATACTGGTCGGTAAAGCGCGTTTCCACGAACACGAATCCATGGGACGCCACCAACAGCAACAGGCGAACCAACAGCGCCAGCAAGGTTATCCGCCACTCCGGAGAGATCGCGGCGCGCGCGTGCGACGGTCCATGCGATTGCCCCTGTCCGTGCTCTACAGCAATCCCCGGCATAACGCGTTCCTTCGCTTCGCGCCTTTTCCTCGAAGCCGCGGCGACGGCTTCGTCGCCCGAAGTTCATCGATGAGCAAAGCAACTCGAACGACTGCTTACGACGGCGGCGCGAAGCCCCCGAATCCCGCCGGCTGCTTGATCTGGTATTCGTGCGGCGGCTCGGCCCCGAGCAGGTAGCGCACGAAGTAATCCCAGCGGCGGCGCACCATGTAGGGCTCGTTGCCAAATCCGTGGCCGCGATTGGGCAGCAGGAGCAGGTCGAAATCCTTGTTGGCCTTGATCAGTTCGTTCACCACCAGCAGCGTGTTGTAGGGCGGGACGTTGGTGTCGGTCGAGCCGTGCGCCAGCAGCAGGTGGCCCTTCAGGTTCCTGGCGGAGTTCTGGTTGGCGGAATCTTCGTAGGCCTTTTTGCTGGCATCGTCGAGCAGCGGCATCCACTTCTCCGCCCAGTCGTCTTCGTACTCGCGGTTGTCGTGGTTGCCGGCCTCGGAAATGCCGACCTTGAAGAAGTCGGGAAAGTGGAACATCGCGCCCGCCGCCGCAAAGCCGCCGCCGGAGTGGCCGTAAACGCCGGCGCGGTCGAGATCGATCCACGGATACTTCTGCGCCAACTGCTTCATGCCCGTAACCTGGTCGGGCAGCGTGTTGTCGCCGAGGTTGCCGTAATAGGCGTCGTGGAATTTCTTGGAGCGCCATGGCGTGCCCATGCCGTCCAGCTCCATC
Source organism: Terriglobales bacterium (assembly GCA_036821585.1). GTDB lineage: Bacteria > Acidobacteriota > Terriglobia > Terriglobales > Acidobacteriaceae > DAISJI01. Next base: position 6,990 of record DAISJI010000031.1, on the reverse strand, counting down.
ACGATGAATCCCAGCTCGGCGAGCGACTGGCAGTCTCCGCGCGAGGCGGCAAAGCTGCGTCCACCCACGCTGCCCGTCTGCGGGCCGGGATAGATGTGGTTCACGATCGGATACTTCTTGTTGGGGTCGAAGTTGGCGGGCTTGTACAGCAAGCCGTAGAGATCGGTCTGGCCGTCGCGCGCTTTCACGGTGAACGGAACCGGCGGGACCCATCCGGCGGCGACGAGTTTGGACACATCCGCCTTAGCGACCGTCGAAATGAGCTTGCCATCCAGGTCGCGCAGCACGGTGACCGGTGGCGAAGTCGGCGAGGAGTAGCTGTCCACGAAGTAATTGCCGCTGGGCGAGAGCGAAACGTCGTGGTTGGCGTCTTCGGGAGTGAGCAGCTTCAGGCCTCGGCCGTCGAAGCCGACGCGGTAGAGGGCGCTGTAGTAAGGATTGCGTCCCTTCTCTTTGCCGGCGCCGAGGAAATAGAGCACGCGGTTCTTCTCGTCCACCTTGAGCAACTGCGCGACGTTGCCTTCTCCGCTGGTGATCTTGTTCTTCAGCTTGCCGGTGGCGAGGTCGTAGAGATAAAGCTGTCCCCAGTTGTCGCGCTCGCTGAACCAGATGACCTCGTTCGAGTTCGGCAGGTAGCGGTTATTCACGCGGCCGGTGCCGGATTCGTAGTAGGTCGCGGCCTTCTCTTCCAGCACGTCGCGCACCTCGCCGGTGGCGGCGTCGGCCACGCGGAAGTTCTCCTGGCGGTGGTCGCGCGAGGTACTGACGAAGGCGAGGCGCCTGGCGTCGGGACTCCACTCCACGTCGGCCCACTCGCTGCCGCGGCAGATGAGGTGGTCGCACAGGGTGGAGCGGTGCTGGTCGGGCGGCATCTTGAAACGCACGACCTTGGGACCGTCCAGTTCGATGATGACGCGCTCGATCATGCTCACGTCTTTGTCGCCGGGCAGCGGGTACTTCCACTGCTGCAGCGTTGGGTGGCCGACCTTGGTTTCGACCACGTACATCTCGCCGTCCTTGCGCTGGTCCTGCTGGAAGGTGGCGATTTTCTTCGAGTCCGCCGACCAGACGAGGATGGGGCGGTCGCTGCGCGTCCAGCCCGCATTGTCGGTGGCGTAGCCGTAATCGGGGACGCCGTCCTTGGTGAGCTGCGTTTCTTTGCGGCTGGCGACGTCGCGCACCCAGAGATTCCAATAGCGAATAAAGGCCGTGAGCTTCTTGTCGGGCGAGAGGACGTCGTTGCGCGCGCGGGGGCCGAATTGGCCCGGCTGTGGCGTCGCCGGGGCGTTGTCGCGTCCACCGGTTGCGGTGCAGGTGTACGCCTGTAGGTCGCACTTGAACTGGCGCGGGCCGAGGTTGAACGACAGGGTCTTGCCGTCGTCGGAAAGCTCGACCGTCTGGAAGGGCAGGCGCTTGGCATCGAAGGTGCGGCCACCGGCGACGGCAGAAAGTGCAGCGGCGAGGCGCGCGTGGTCGAAGAGCGGCGCAGGCGTTTGCGGGTGCGCGGGATTGATGGCGAGGAACTCACTGCCGTCGGCCGATGTATCGCGATACCAGAAGCGTCCGTCGGCGAGCCACGAGGCGCGCACCGTGTGATAGACCAGCGGCGCGGTATTGGAGCCGAGGAACTTCTCGGCGCGCTGGTAGTCGGCGACGGTGACGGCTGGTTGCTGGGCAACGGCGGTAATGGCAATCAACAGGACGACGGCGAGCTTCAGCAGGGAAGGCTTAAACATGGAATCCTCGGGACGCGAGAAGAACCAAAGAGCATCCAGCAGGCGGGAAGGAGAAGTCAACTGCCCCGAAAAGGCTGGCGCGACGGCAACGCAACTTTGTAGCAAAAAGTACTTGACAACCCTTTGTCTTCGTTCATAATCATACCGCCCCATGCCACAGACCCGGCATTGCCGCGTATCGCGAGTCCGCACCACGGCGCCCGTTGAAAGCGGCGCCGCCCTCGATGACCTGCGCTTTATCCGCCAGACGCTGGAGAACTCCACCTCGTTCACCGCCGTCCCCGGCTGGGGCATGTTGGCGATGGCCGGGATCGCGGCGGTGGCGGCTGCGGTGGCGTGGCGGCAGCCCGGTTTTGACAACTGGTGCGTGGTCTGGATGGTGGCGGCCGTGGTCGCGCTGTCCACCGCGCTGGTCACCATGCACCGCAAGGCGACGCGCGCGGGCGTGACTCTGTTCTCCGGTCCCGGACGAAAATTCGTTTTGAATTTCCTGCCGCCGCTGATGGTGGGCGCGCTGTTGACCCTGGTGCTCTATCGCGCGGGAGCGGTGCGCACAATTCCCGGCATGTGGATGCTGCTCTACGGCACCGGTGTGGTGAGCGGCGGGGCGTTTTCGGTACGGATCGTGCCGGCGATGGGACTCTGTTTCATGGGCATGGGCGCGGTGGCCCTGCTCGCGCCGGTGACGTGGACGAACTGGTTCATGATCGCGGCCTTCTGCGGGCTGCACCTGGGCTTCGGTTGGGCGATTGCGAGGAAATATGGTGGATAGAACAAGAAAGACTCGAGAGCAGGAAACACAACAGGCAGCTTCGTCACGCAGTCGCGCCCGTTCGGAGCGGCCGATTCACGAATTGGATCCGATGATCCACGAGCGCATTCGGCTGGGCATCGTCAGTGCGCTGGCCGTAAACGATAAGCTCAGCTTCAACGAACTGAAGGGCATCCTGCAGACGACCGACGGCAACCTGAGTGTCCACGCTCGCAAACTGGAAGAGGCGGGCTACGTGGAGTGCGACAAGCACTTCGAGGGGCGCATGCCGAAGACCGAATACCGGCTGAGCGCCTCGGGACGCCGGGCCCTGCAGCGCTACCTCGACCGGATGGAAGAGATCATCAAGACGGCAAGGGGCTAAATTTTTTTGGTCCGATGCTTTGTAGAGTAAAGAACTTCGCAGTCGCGTCGAAAGGGAGCACACGTGAACGGAATTCATGTCGGCATCATCATGGACGGCAACGGGCGTTGGGCGAACGCGCGCGGATGGCCGCGGGTGGCGGGACATCGGGCGGGCGCCCGCTCGGTGCGCAAGGTGATCGAGGCCGCGCCGGACCTGGGCATCGGAACGCTCACGCTGTACGCGTTTTCAACCGACAACTGGAAGCGCCCGCGGCTTGAGGTCACGGCGTTGATGCAACTCTTCTCCGAATACCTGCAGAAGGAAGTCGCGGAACTGGCGGAGAAGGGCGTGAAGTTGCGCGTCATCGGCCGCCGCGACCGGTTGAACAAGTCGCTGGTGCGCGAGATCGAGATCGCCGAACGTGCTACTGCGGGCGGACAGCGGCTGCTGCTGCGGCTCGCCGTCGATTACTCCGCGCGCGAGGTGCTCCTGCGGGCGGCAACCCGCGCTGCTGCGGAAGCGGTTGCCAACGGCGCCGCCCGCAACGTTAGTCGCGAAGACTTTCAACGGCACATCGCCGACGCCATGGGCGCTGAAGCCGCCTGCGATCTCGACCTGCTGATCCGCGCCGGAGGCGAGCAGCGCATCAGCGACTTCCTGCTCTGGGAGGCGGCGTACGCGGAATTCGTTTTCACGCCGCGCATGTGGCCCGACTTCGACGGCGCGGAACTGGCCGCGGCGGTGGCGGAATTCCATCGTCGCGACCGGCGCTTCGGGACAGCGGAGGAACAGGCGCCGCCGGTGCTGGTAGCGCAGCCGGAGCGTGTGCTCCCGCAGCGCTGGCTGGACTAGGAGGAGCCATGGCGGAAGCTACCGTGGATCGGTGGGCGTTTGCGGCCGCAAGGGTCGCATTCGCGGTGATGATTCTGCTGATGATCGTGGTGATCGTGCTGAACGCCGACATCGCGGCCAAGGGCGCACAGCAGTACACGAACACGAATCTGGCAGCTCCCTTCTCCGCGCTCGGGTTCCTGGGCGGGATGGCGGGACTGCTGCTCGCGGTGGTTGTAATTGCGGGTTCGATTGTCTCCGGTCATGGAGCGGTAGCGCGGGCGATGGCCCTGGTGGCGTTGCTCGGGCTCGGGCTCTATGGCGCCATGCTGGTGGGGTATTCGAGCCGCAGTAAAGATGTTGCGCTGGCGCCGGGCCAGGAAAAGTACTTCTGCGAGATCGATTGTCACATCGGGTACATGGTCGCCGAGGCGAAGCGCGAGGGCGGAACCGTCCGGGTATCGCTGCGTACGCGCTTCGACGAGCACACCATCGCTCCGTGGCGAGGAAATGCGGTGCTCGCACCGAGTCCGCGAGTAATCTCGTTGGTGGATGCCTCAGGACACGTGTATGCCGCGCGTCAAACCAACGGGCCCATCCTGACCACGCCGCTGCGACCGGGGGAGTCGTACACCAGCGAATTCACTTTCAACCTGCCGGCGGAGGCACGCGACCCGCGCCTGCTGGTGCTGGCCTCCGGCAGTTTTCCCGAGCGCGTGCTGATTGGAAATGA
>DAISJI010000031.1:0-2472 GCA_036821585.1 Terriglobales bacterium | reverse complement strand
AGCTGAACTCGGCTCTCGTCACCGTAATGACAGGAGGGTGCCATGGGAGCGCCAGCAATCCACACTTCCACGGCGGCGCCGGCCGCCATTCACAACATTCTTTTTGCAACCGACTTCTCTTCCACCGCCGAGGCCGCGCTGCCCTTCGCGCTGGCGCTGGCGAAACGCTTTGGGGCGGCGCTGTTCGTCACCCACATTCTTCCGCCGGAGCCGCGCTACGAGTTGGCGATCGGGCCTTCACCGGACGCGATCAATGCGGACAAGCAGGAGGCGCAGGCCCGCTTCGACGCGCTGCTGGCCTCGGGCGTGTTGAACGATGTCGTGCATGAGCCCATTCTGCGCAGCGGCGAATTCTGGGACACGATGCAGGAGGTGATCGCCGACCGTGCCATTGACCTGATTGTCACCGGCACGCACGGGCGCCAGGGATTGAGCAAGATGATCCTCGGGTCCGTCGCCGAAATTATCTTCCGCCATGCGGCGTGCCCGGTGCTGACCGTCGGCCCGCACGCGCCGAAAGAGCTGATTGCCGATGGCATTCGGCGCGTCTTGTTTACAACCGACTTTTCTCCCGCATCGCTCAGCGCGCTGCCGTATGCCTATTCGCTGGCCGAAAAGGAAGGCGCGCAACTCACGCTGATGCACGTCGTGCAGGTGGCGCCTCCCGCGATCGATACCGTGGTCATGCCGGTGGTGGATGCCGATCTCGCCGACGACGCGCGCAAGTATCTGCTGGCCATGCTGCTGACGTATGCGCCGTTGCCTTTGCAGCCGGAGGTGTTGGCGATGAGCGGTCCGGTGGCGGAAACGATCGTCGATGCGGCGGCCGAACGCAAGGTGGCGATGATCGTGATGGGAGTCCGCCACAAGAGTTCTGCCGCCACGCACTTTCCGTGGTCGGTGGCGGACGCGGTGGTCTGCCGCGCGCATTGCCCGGTGTTGACGGTGCGCGGCGAATAACCGGAAAACGAACCGAGGAGGCAACCATGCTGGTGTCGGACATCATGACCCTGGAGCCATGCTGCTGCACCCCGGAGTGCTCGGCGCAAACGGCGGCCGAGCGAATGAGGCAATTGTCGATGGGAGTTTTGCCGGTGGTCGAAAGCATGGAAACGCGCCGCATTTTGGGTGTTGTTACCGACCGCGACCTGTGCCTGGCGGTGGTCGCGTCCGGACGAGACCCGGCCCAGACCACGGTCCGGGAGTGCATGACGCGCGAGACCGTCTGTTGCGCCTCGGGCGAACCGGTGGCGCGGGCGATGGGAGCGATGCGCGACCACCACATCCGCCGGCTGCCGGTGGTGGACAGCGCGGGGCGGGTGGTGGGAATTGTATCGTTGACCGATATTATTCGGTATGCAGCTTTGGGCGAATCCGAAGTGGTGGCTGCGGTGGCCCATATCTGCGAACCGCGGGGCGCGCTGGGGCGGCGGAAACGCGAAGCCGGCGCAGCCGCAGCTCCTTGATTCAAAAGGAGTAAAGGCTGCGTTGCACGGAAGCAGGTGCAGGAATCAAGTTCATTACTCCCCAGATTCCTTCGTTTTTCGCAAGATGAACGCTTGCGCCAAGGGGAGGCGTTTGGTATAACTGTTGAGGAACAGATGGCGTCGATCACGTCGGGATGTCCCGGCAGGTAAGGCCGAAGCGAACTGAGTCCTTCAGAGCGCTTCAGCATCTAAATAGGAAGCCATCCTAATTCGCCCCGATGGGGCGTCCATTCCGGGCCATAGAGCCGGGAAGGGTCGTAAGACCTCCAGTAGATCTTTAGAAGAAACGAAAAACTCTCGCGCCGGTTTGTGCGCATTTATCCGGATTCCCAGGAAACGCCGCTTTTGCGTTGGATAGGGTGCTCGGAGCGCCTCCGCGAGAGAGTTCATATCGTGTCGCGTATGCAGCGCACCCCGCTTGGGTTGACAGCGCTCCGCGAACCACGGTATGTTTGAAAGGTTTCGAGGACAGTCGGAAGCGCACTAGTGGCGCTGCCGAAGGTCAACCGAATCGCCCCGCTCAGGCGGATCAGCGACGCGGTCTTTGACAACAGGTTGAACGTGCCAGTCGCGAGTGAACGGTGCTCGGTTCAAGATCGAGCGATCTCGCAATTTCTTCCTCATCCTTCGGGATGAGGTTCCATCAGGTTTCAAACGAGAGTTTGATCCTGGCTCAGAATCAACGCTGGCGGCGTGCCTAACACATGCAAGTCGAACGAGAAAGTGGAGCAATCTACAAGTACAGTGGCGTACGGGTGAGTAACACGTGACTAACCTACCCTCGAGTGGGGAATAACCTCGGGAAACCGGGGCTAATACCGCATAACATCGGCGTCGTAAAGGTGCCGATCAAGGGAGCAATCCGCTTGAGGAGGGGGTCGCGGCTGATTAGCTAGTTGGTGAGGTAACGGCTCACCAAGGCTATGATCAGTATCCGGCCTGAGAGGGCGCACGGACACACTGGAACTGAAACACGGTCCAGACT
>DAISJI010000030.1:12307-14109 GCA_036821585.1 Terriglobales bacterium | reverse complement strand
GCGTTGATGTGCACGTACTCCGCCGTCAAATCGCACGTCCAGAACGTCGCCGCCTGCTTCCCCTGGTTCAACGCCACGCGCACATCAATCACACCGTCCTGCAAATACGCGTGTACCTTGTTCTCCTTGAACTTCGCGCGCATTCCCCGCTTGCACATCCGGTGTGGCCCAAACCAGATGTCCACCTTGTCCGCATCGATCTCCACGCCCGAATACCCGACCGCCGCCAGCACGCGTCCCCAATTCGGGTCCGCACCCGCCCACGCCGTCTTCACCAGCGGTGAGTTCGCGATTGCCCGCGCCACCTGCTCGGCATCGCGCTCGCTGCGCGCCTTCTCGATCGTGAGATTCACCACGTGCTTCACGCCTTCGGCATCGGCGATGATTTGCCGCGCCAGCGACTCGCAAACTGATCCGAGCGCCTCGGTAAACTCCTTGCGCCCATCCTTCACCCGCGCGCCGCTCGCCCCGCTGGCCAGCAGCAGCACCGTGTCGTTGGTGGAAGTATCGCCATCCACGCTGATCCGGTTGAACGTGGTCGCCACCGCGCCGCGCAGCGCCTCCTGCAACTCCTTCGCGCTCGCCTCCGCGTCGGTGAATAGATAGACCAGCATCGTCGCCAGCCGCGGATGAATCATCCCCGCGCCCTTTGCGACCCCCAGCAACGTGACGTCCCGCTGCCCGATCCGCACCCGCACCGACGCCGTCTTCATCCGCGTATCGGTCGTCATGATGGCGCGCGCGAATCTGGTCGCGCTGTCGCCATCGTTGCCCCGCGCCTGCACCATCGCCGGAATGGCCCTTACCAGCTTGTCCACCGGCAGCGGCACGCCAATCACGCCCGTGGACGCCGGAAATACTTCTTCAACTTTGCACCCGATCTCATCCGCCACCGCGCGGCACACTCGTTCGGCGGCGCGAATTCCTTCCGCACCTGTCGCGCAGTTCGCATTCCCGGAATTGACGACGACCGCCCGCACCCGCCCGCCGCTCTTCGCCAAATGCCTCTTCCCGACTTTCAGTGGGGCTGCGGTCACGCGGTTGGTCGTAAACATTGCCGCCGCGGTTGCGCCCGTTCTTGCGGGGCTCCCGCCACGCGCCGCGGTTGCGCTTGGCGGGGTGCTCTCGGCTTCGGCGAACGCCATGTCCGGCGATCCTGATGCCTTGATCCCCGCCGTCCCCGCCGCGAACCGAAATCCCAGCGGCACGACGATCTGCGATTGAATGTGTGATTTTCTTTGGATTGTCACGTAGGTTTGAAACTTACAACTGGCAACTGTCTTACGACATCATCCTCAACACCGGCCGCTCCACCACTTCATCATCCATCGCGACCTGTGCCTCCGTTCCCGCATACACCATCGCCGTCTCGTCGCACTTGTCGAACATTGGACACGTCCGGCAATCCTTGAAAATCTTGTCCGGCAGGCTCGCATGAGGTACCTCGACAAATCCCAGCTTGCCGAAAAACTGCGGCGAACGCGTAAACAGGCACACCTGCGACACCTGGTGATCGTGCGCCTCATCCAACAGCGCGTCGATCAGCTTGCTGCCCGCGCCCTGCTTCTGCGCTTCTCTTACGACCGCGATCGACCGGACCTCCGCCAGGTGCAGCCCGTACAAATGCAGCGCCCCACATCCGATGATCTCGCCCTTGCGCTCCACTACCGTGAAGTCGCGCACGTTCTCGCAGATTTCGCTTAGCGTCCGCGGCAGCAGCGTGCCTTCGCGCGAATAGCTCAGCACCAGCGCGTGGATCGCCGCCGCGTCCGGCAACGACGCCTTGCGCGTGCGAATTTGGG
>DAISJI010000030.1:10000-12207 GCA_036821585.1 Terriglobales bacterium | reverse complement strand
ACCAGTTCCGTCCCCATGCGGATTTGTCCGCTCCGCAATTGCTGCAATGCCTCTGGATCCGCCCCCGGCAGAATATGCACCGAATTCACTCCGCCTTCGAGTGCCTTTTCGCATGCCTCCAGCTTGGGCAGCATCCCGCCGCTGATCACGCCGTCTTTGCGCAGTCGCGATATACCGTCGCCGTCAAGCTGCGCAATCACGTTTTTCTGCGCGTCCCACACGCCGCTTACGTCGGTCAAAAACACCAGCCGGTCGGCGCCCAAAGCCGACGCGCACGCCGATGCCATCTGGTCCGCGTTCACGTTGTAGTACTCGCCGTCCAATCCCAGCGCGATGCTCGCGATCACCGGCACCGGGGTGCCCCACCCTGACTGGTTTTGGAAGGGTGGGACGCGCAACTCCCAGATCGCCTCCAGCGCCGGCGCGTTCACGCTGACTACCTCGCCGACGAATCCCAAATCCGCGCCATTCGAAAGCTTCTTTGCCCGAAACGTCAGCCCGTCGCCGCCGCACAGCCCGAATGCCGGCTGCCCGACCATTCCCAGCGCCGCGACCAGCCGCTTGTTTACCGACCCGGCCAGCACCATGAGCGCGAAGTCACGCGTCTCCGCGTCGGTCACGCGCAGTCCGCCGACGAACTGGCTCTGTTTCCCGACCCGCTTCAGCAGCCGCGTCAATTCGCCGCCACCACCATGTACGACCGCGACCTTGTTCCCTTGCGCGGCCAGGCCGGCAACGCAGACGGCGCACTGTTCGACCACTTCCGGCTGGTCCAGCAGTGCGCCTCCAATCTTCACCACCAGCTTCAATTCAGTGCTCCCGCAAAACCCGCTGCCGGGGCCGCTTCCCAGTACTGCGGCGTCCCGTACCGGCTGGGCGCCGACGCAATCAGCCCCTCGGTTTCTTTCCAGCCGTACATCAGGTTCATGTTCTGCACCGCCTGTCCCGCGGCGCCCTTCAGCAGGTTGTCAATGCACGACACCAGCATCAGCCGCTTCCCGTCCGGCGCCAGTACCCAGCCGAGATCGCAGAAGTTCGTATGCTGCACGTCCTTGATCTCCGGCAGCCGCGGCGGCGTGAAGATCCGCACAAACGCCGACGACGCGTAAAAATCGCGCAGGCATTGCTCGATGTCGCCGTTCGTGACCGCTTTTGTCAGGTACGTGTAAATGCTCGACAAAATTCCGCGCCGGATCGGCAGCAGGTGCGTGCTGAACACCAGTTCGTGCGGCTTCAGTTGCAACTGCTCCAGGATCTCGCCGGTGTGCCGATGGGTGAATACCGAGTACGCGCGGAAGTTCTCCGCCGTCTCCACAAAGTGCGTCTTCTCGCTCGGCGCCTTGCCCGCACCCGAAACTCCCGACTTCGAATCGCAAACGATCCCGCGCGTCGCGTCCAGCAGCCCCGCCTCGATCAGCGGCGCCAGCGCCAAAATCACCGACGTCGGATAGCACCCCGGGTTCGCCACCAGTTGCGCGTCCGGCAAGTGTTTGCCCCACAGCTCCGGCAGGCCGTACACCGCCTTCGACATCAGTCGGTCCGATTCCGCCGAGCCCACGTCGTCAAAGCCGTACACCGCCGCGTTCTCCGGCGCATGCAGACGCCACGCCCCGCTCAGGTCCACCACGCGCAGCCCGTGACGCATCGCCACCGGCACCCACGCGCGCGATACTTCGTGCGGCGTCGCCAGGAAGAGCAGGTCCACGCCCTTCTTGTGCATCGTGCTCCACGAAAACGGGTATACCGGGACCGGCGCCCCGTCCACCGGCGAGGCGATTTCGCCTGCCTCTTCGCCTTCGCGCGCCAGCAGGACCGGCGGCTTCAGCCGCGGATGCTGGAACAAAATACGCGTCAACTCCTGGCCGGCGTACCCGGTCGCGCCTACCACTGCGGTCTGCAATTCCTGGCTCATTTCGACATCCATTCCCCAATGATCTTTCTCAGCCGGAACGACGTCTTTCCCGACGCCGTCACCAGCACCAGCAGGTCCGTCGCCGCCACCGCGCACAGCACTTCGGGCCACTCGCTTTCGACCCTGGCCGCCAGTGCCCGCGCCCGTCCGCGCGCCGTCCGCATCAGCAGCAGGTGCTGCGCCTGCCGCAGCTCCACCACCGACTCGCGCAGCACCGTCGCCAGCCCTGGTTTGAGGGGGCGCCGGCAACCGCTGCTGGCATAATTATTCACTGCATGAATAATTATTCATTCTC
>DAISJI010000030.1:7846-9900 GCA_036821585.1 Terriglobales bacterium | reverse complement strand
GCCTTACGCCTGGGGCTTCCACCGCAGCACCGGCTTCCTCGCCGCCGCCACCTCGTCCAGCCGCGACACTTTCGTCGTGTGCGGCGCCGTCAGGACGATCTCCGGATTCGTCTCGCACTCCTCGGCGATCGACTTCATCGCGTCGATAAACAAATCCATCTCTTCCACCGACTCGCTCTCCGTCGGCTCGATCATCAGCGCGCCATGCACGATCAGCGGGAAGCTCACCGTGTACGGATGGAACCCGTAATCAATCAGCCTTTTCGCGATGTCGCCCGTCTTGATTCCCTTCGCCGTCTGCAGACGGTCGCTGAACACCACTTCGTGCATGGTCGGCGTCTTGTAAGGAAGGTCGTACACGCCTTCCAGCTTTTTCCGGATGTAATTGGCGTTGAGCACCGCGTCTTCGGTGGTTTGCTTCAGGCCGTCGCAGCCGTTGGCCATGATGTAGGCCAGCGCCCGCACGAACATCCCGAAGTTCCCGTAGAACGCGCGCACCCGCCCGATGGATTGCGGACGGTCGTAGTCGAAACCGAGCGCCCCGCCCGGCTTCTGGACGATCACCGGCACCGGCAGGAACGGTTCCAGGATTTTCTTCACCGCCACCGGCCCCGATCCCGGCCCGCCGCCGCCGTGCGGTGTCGAAAACGTTTTGTGCAGGTTCAGGTGCATCACGTCCACGCCGAAATCGCCCGGCCGCACCTTGCCCACCAGCGCGTTCATGTTGGCGCCGTCCATGTACACAATGCCGCCCTTGGCGTGCACGATCTCGGCAATCTTGTGGATCTCCTGCTCGAACACTCCGAGCGTATTCGGATTGGTCAGCATGAGCGCGGCGATGTCTTCATTCATCTGCGCCTGCAACGACGCGATGTCCACCATGCCCGCCGCGTTCGACTTCAGATTTTCAACTTGGTATCCCGCAATCGCCGCCGTTGCCGGGTTGGTCCCGTGCGCCGAGTCGGGGATCAGGATCTTCTTGCGCGGATTCCCCTTCGACTCCTGGTACGCGCGCGCCATCAGGATTCCGGTCAACTCGCCATGCGCACCCGCCGCCGGCTGCAGCGTGATCGCGTCCATGCCGCAGATCTCGATCAGGCACTTGCGCAGCACCTGCATGATCAGCAACGCGCCCTGCGATACTTTTTCCGGCTGGTACGGGTGCGCGTTCGCGATCCCCTCCAGCCGCGACACGACTTCGTTGATGCGCGGGTTGTACTTCATGGTGCACGAGCCCAACGGATACAGGCCGGTGTCCACCCCGTAGTTCCACGTCGAGATGCGGGTGAAGTGGCGGATGATCTCGATCTCGCTGACCTCGGGCATGTTGCCCAGGTCCGCGCGCTCGGCGTCGCCCAGCAACTTCGCCGTATCGACGTCGGGCACGTCCAGCTCGGGCAGCTTGTAGCCCTTTTTCCCCGGCGACGACTTCTCGAAGATCAATCCTTCGTTCTGCACGACGTGCGTGGTGGCTTTCTTAATGGGACTCATCGCGCCACCTCCGCCGGAGTTTTATCGCTCTGCTTTCGCTTACTACCGGGCGGCTTTCCGACCGCCTTCGCCGCGTCATCAATCGCCACTCGCCGCGTCAGCTCCGTGCAGCACCACAGCGACGCGTTCCCCAGTTCGGGATAAAACTTCTTCAGCGACAACCCGCCCACGATCTTTTGCTCCAGCAACCGTTCGCGCAGCTCCGCCGGGTCCTCCTCGGTCCGCACCACGAATTCGTTGAACCGCGGCGCGCCCTCGAACAGTACCGTCGCGTTTTCGCCGAACTGCTGCGCCGCGTACGCCGCCTTGGCCAGGTTCTGTTTCGCCAGCTCCTTCAGCCCCTCGCGCCCGTACACGGTCATAAAGATGGTCGCCATCGTCGCCACCAGCGCCTGGTTGGTGCAGATGTTCGAGGTCGCCTTCTCGCGCCGGATGTGCTGCTCGCGCGTTGCGAGCGTCAGCACGAACCCGCGCCGCCCCTGCTTATCCACCGTCTGTCCGACCAGTCTCCCCGGCATCTGCCGGACAAATTTCTCTTTCGTCGCAATCACGCCCGCGTACGG
>DAISJI010000030.1:4417-7746 GCA_036821585.1 Terriglobales bacterium | reverse complement strand
CGGCCATCAATGCCGCCTCGGTCGCGCCCGTCGATCCGTCGTACATCGACGCGTTCGCCACCTCCATCCCGGTCAGCTCGCAGATCATCGTCTGGAATTCGAAGATGGCCTGGAGCGTTCCCTGTGCGACCTCCGGCTGGTAGGGCGTGTACGCGGTGAACCACTCGCTGCGCGAGATCAGCGCGTCCACCACCACCGGACGGTAGTGCAGGTACGCGCCTGCGCCCAGGAAGCTGGTGTACCCGTTGGCGTTTTCGTTGGCACGCTGCGTAAACCAATCCAGGATGTCGGATTCCGCCATCGACGGCGCGATATCGAGATCGCGGTTCAGACGGTACTCGGCGGGAATCGGTGCGAACAGCTCATCCACGGACCGGATGCCGATTTCTCGCAGCATCCGCTCGCGGTCTTCAGGAGATTTCGGAAGATAACGCATGGGATTGTGTGGAAAGAACCACTGATTTTAGCAGGACGGCGCCACGGGAGATTGGTGATTTAGCGATTTGTGATTTGTGATTGCTTATGGGTGCACGACTATCTATTCATAGCATGCGTATTGGGCCGGGATACTGCGCAACCTTGGAATCAACGGTCAAGAGTGTAATGCCCTCAACCGTCGCTTGGGCCACCAGAATCCTGTCGAACGGGTCCTTGTGGATTTTCGGCAAGCCCTCTAGCCCGAGGATATGGCTGCTGACGATCGGCAACTCTATGTAGCCGCTATCCACCAAGTTGCGGCGCAATAGCCGCACGTCGGGTTGGAAATCAGCCCGGCCCAAACCACGCTTGATCGCCACCTCCCATAAACTCGCCGCACTAAACAGCAGCTCATTGTCGGGATCCGCCATCAAACGCCGGGCTGCCGCAGGGAGTCTCGCGGATTCGATCGCGGCCCACACGATGAGGTGGGTATCGAGGAGAAGCTTCACTCGCCAACCCCGAACATATCTTCGATTTCTTTCTGGCCCATAGTGTCGAAGTCGTCCGGAACGGAGAACTGCCCCTTCATGAACCCGAGGCGGCGAACCTGCCGAGCTTCGGGTGCGTCGATCGCGGTTACCTTGGCGACTGGTTTGCCGTTCTTCGCAATAATGAAGGGTTCGCCCTTCGCCGCCTCTTCCACCAGTTTGGACAGGTGAGTCTTGGCTTCGTGAATATTGATCTTTTTCATTTCAAGAACCGCCATCATGAACTAAGTCCACTTAGTCTAGTCTATACATAATGGCAGCACTATGGCAAGGCCGCAACCTAAGGCACTGAACGTAGATGTCCTTGAGGTTAATGCGCGCTCTCTTCCGCGATAAACTTCTCGTAATCGGCCGCCGACAGCAGCCCGCTCGCGTCGCCCGGGTTCGTCAACTTCACCTTCACGATCCACGCCGCGTGTGCGTCGCTGTTGATCTTCTCGGGCGACTTGATCAGCTCTTCATTGATCGCGGTCACCGTGCCCGACACCGGCGCGTAAATGTCCGACACGGCCTTCACCGACTCGACTGTCCCAAACGTCTTGCCCTTTTCGAGCGTCGCGCCCATCTTCGGCAGCTCGACGAATACGATGTCGCCCAGCGAGTTTTGCGCGTAATCGGTGATCCCGATCGTGCCCGTGTCGCCCTCAATCTTCACCCACTCGTGCTCTTTCGTGTATTTGTACTCTGCCGGATAAGCCATTTGTTCTAGCTCCGAGACTGTTTTCGTTTATCGAATTACCGCGTGCTTCTTACGGCTGCGCTTCACCAGACCATTTGAAATTTGCAATTTGAAAATTTTAGATTGGAAGGCATGGCTTTCAATTTCAAATTCTCAAATTTCCAATTTCATATTTTCTGCTCTGCGGCCTTCTTGCTAGGCTTCTTGTAGAACGGCACCGGCGCCACCTTCGCCTTCACCGCCTGGCCGCGAATCTCCACTGCGACGATCGTGTCCACCTGCCCGAATTGCGGCGGGACGTAGGCCAGCGCGATGTTTTTCTTCAGGAACGGCGCGTAGCTTCCGCTGGTGACGTACCCGATTTCGTGTCCACCCTCGTCCAACACCTTGTAGCCGTCGCGCCCGATGCCGCGCTCGATCATCTCCAGCCCGACCAGCATCCGCGGCACGCCTTCCACCTTCTGACGCTCCAGCGCCCGGTGCCCGATGAACTCGCCCTTGTCCATCTTCAGCCAGCGGTCCAGCCCGCCTTCCCAAACCGTGATCGTGTCGGAAATCTCGTGCCCGTACAGCGCCAGCTTCCCTTCCAGGCGCAGCGTATTGCGCGCGCCCAGACCGCACGGCAGCAGGCCAAACTCCTTGCCCGCCTCCATGACTTCATTCCATACCCGCGCACTGGTTGCCTCGTCGGTGGGTATGTAGATTTCGAATCCATCTTCCGCCGTGTACCCGGTGCGCGCGATCAGCGTGTTCTTCAGCCCGCACACCGTCCCATGGGTGAACCAGTAGAACTTCACTTTCGACAAATCGGCGTCGGTCAGCTTCTGTAGGGTCGCTTGCGCTTTCGGTCCCTGGATCGCGATTTGCGTGAAGTCGTCGCTCAGGTGCTCGACCGTGCACTGGAACGAGTGCGTGTTCTCCCGCACCCAGTTGATGTCCTTCTCCCGCGTCCCCGCGTTGATCACGAACAGGAAATCGTCGTCCGCCATGCGATGCACGATGACGTCGTCCACGAACGTCCCTTGCGGATACAGCATCGCCGAGTACTGGCACTGCCCGTGCGCCAGCTTCGACGCGTCGTTCATGGTGATGTGCTGCACCGCCGCCAGGGCCTGCTTCCCATGGATGCGGATGTCGCCCATGTGGCTGACGTCGAAAATTCCCACCCCGTTCCGCACCGCCATGTGCTCGGCGATCAGCCCGCTCTTGTACTCCACCGGCATGTCCCAGCCGTTGAAGTCCACCATCTTCGCCCCGAGCTGGCGATGGACGGCGTTCAGTGCTGTCTTGCGAATTACGGAAGGGGCTGCTTCGCTGGTGGATGACACAGGCTCTGCTCCGGAAGCTCTAGTCGGGTCCTGAAGGAATCGCGAACCCGCTAACCTAACACGCTCCCGCACTCTCGGGCAAACGCGAAAAGCGCGGGTAGTTTCGAAAACTCGTCAAAAAACGAAGAGGCGCAAACCCATTGCGCCTCCTCTCGTTACTGATTACTCGTTACTCGTTACTGTTTTCAATCCTGCGGCTGCAGGTCGCACGCCTCCCGGCACTCCAGGCAGTAATACATCCCGTCATTGCATAGCCGGACGTCGTTTGCTCCCTGGCACATGCCGCAATACTTATCGCACGTGCACTGGCTCTCTTCCTGCTCGCAAATAATGCACTTAAACGGTTCGGCCATA
>DAISJI010000030.1:0-4317 GCA_036821585.1 Terriglobales bacterium | reverse complement strand
TCGCCGACTTTTACGCCGACGCCCGTAACCAGGTTCCCCACCGCGGAGATGTCATCCACGTCAGTGATCTCGATGGTGCCGACCTGGGCGGACAGGCGCCGGATCACCTTGCCGGTAGCCGGGTCCTTGATTTCGCGCGACACGCGCTCGAGAGACAGTTTGTCCCCGACCTTGATGCCCGTCTTCGCGCCAATGTTCAGCACGATCGTTTTGCCCTCCACGGCCGCCACCAGGCCCTCGACCACGATGGTCCGCGCCTCGACCTTGCCGGCATCCGTGATCAAGCCGGTGGTCATCTGGTCCACCGCCGCTTTCACCGCTTCGCCGATGATGGTGCTCTGGAAATCGCTGTTGCCGAAATCCACCGCCCCGGCGCCAAACCCATGCCAGTTACTTCCGCCACCCATCAGGGAGGTGCTCTCGCGGCTGGACTCGCCCTTGCCTTCGGACACGACCAGAATCTCGCCGGTGTCAATGTTCACTACGCGCGCGTCCACCTGCACGATGGCCTTGGACTTCTTGTGGCTGAACCCGCCGAGACCGAAACCTCCCAGGCCGCCGCCCGCGCCTCCCACCTTGGTGTTCTTGGTGTCGTTGCCGAACTGAGTGATGCTGCCCACGATGATCGCGTCCACCCCCAGCAGCTTGCCCAGTTTCGCCGCGGACGAGGGATTGGCGCGATCGCTGTTGGAGAAGTTCTGTTCCGCCAAAATCTTGTCCAGCGCCTTGCGCTCGATCACTCGGTAGGTGCCGTCCTTCACCAGGCGCGTAACCAGCAGGTCGGTAATGCCTTTGCCGATGTCAATGTCCTGTCCGAAAATGGCGGCCACGCCGCTGTGCACGGTGGCATAATCGAAGTCCAGGATGGCAACGAGCTTTCTGCGTCCGCCTGGGTGCGCAGGCGCGGCCTGCGCCAACACCTCGCCGCACAAGCACAGCAGCAAAATCGCCGTAAACAGGATTCTTCCTTTTTTCATTGCATACCTCCGAGGCCATCTGGAATGGCGCGATTCTATGAAAGGGATGGAGTGGTGTCAAAACAAAACGGTCAAAGCGATTTTCACCGGCGATAACCAAGCCAAAAGGGGACCGCTGCGCAAAACTTTGCAACGGTAGCGGTGCATGTGCCGGTTTATTTCTTTCCCAGGTCCTGGCGCCGGCTCAAGCATGGGCTACCCGAGCGGAGTCCTCTTCGCGCAAGACTTTCAGGCGCTGTCCCCCGATCGAGAGCACGGTTCCGGCTGGAACCGGCATTTTCTCTCGCGCCATTACGAACGTCCCGTTGGTCGAGCCGGCGTCTTCGACGAAGAAATCTTCGCCGCGGTGATACACCTTGGCATGCGCGCGGCTCATGGCGGTGTCGGTGGGAAAGGTGTAGGTCGCCTTGGTGCGTCCCCAGGTAACTTGCTGCTCACGGATGGGATAGCGCCGTCCATCCGGATTGAGAGATACGAACTCCGCCACCGCCCCGTGCAACACCGCCGACAATTCCCCAAAGTCCTTTCCCGATTGCGCGGCCTCGGCGAGCGCGGCTTCGTCCACGCGGAATTCCAGCACCTGGTTGCCGAAGCTGACCACCTCGCCCTGCTGCAAGCGGTAAGACCCGACAAGGCTGAAGAACGTATCCGCGCCGGAAATCGGTTCGAGGAAAAGCTGGCCTGACTGCAGATACAGCCTAACGTGGTTAGGCTCCATGTACTCGTCGTTCGGGAAGGTGAACTCGCCGAGCGTGCGACCTACGGTAACCCAGCCGTGTGTGATCTCCAGCTCGCGGCCGGGTTGTCCGTCGGCGCGGATCTGCACCAGCTTATATCGGACTTGCGGCGCGGCGGGCACGACCATCAGGTGCGAGCCGGCGGCCCCGCCCTCCTGCTCCCGCCAGACGACTTCGAATAGCTCGCGCTCCTCGGCTTTACCCTTGAGCGAGAAGCGTCCGGCAAGGCGGAGGCGGAAGCGGTTGTCCTGCGGCAGCGCGTGATAGAGCGTGTCGGACACCAGGATCTGGTCGGGGCTGGCTGCGCTTTCCACGCGCGAGGCGACGTTCACCACGTCGCCAAAGACGTCGTTGGACTTGACGAACCCCAGACCGAAATTGATGCCAATACGAATTTTCACTTGCCGCGGCTCGGGTTTGCCGGCGGTATCGGCGGTGATGGCCTCCTGCATCTCGATGGAGGCGGCGACGGCTTCGGCGTGGTCCTCAAACGAGGCCATGACGGCATCGCCGATGGTCTTGATCACCTTGCCGCCGTGGCGCTCTACCACCTGGCCCAGCAGCGTATTGGTGTGGTGGACCATGAGCAGCCCGGCCGAGTCGCCGTACTTCTCGAAGTAAGCGGTGGAGCCCTTGATGTCGGTGAACAGGACCGTGATGTTGCGCCGCAGGCGCTCCAGTTCCGCAGCCTGGTCGAGCTGCTCGGTGTCGAGATTGAGGATGCGCGTGACGCCGTCGTTCGGGATCATGGTTCTTATCAAGATTCCAGCGGGCGAACCTGCTGGACCGTCCTTATCGGCCGAGGAATTTTTCCAGAGCTTCGATATCGGCCGTGGCCTTCTCCGTGTACCGTCGGGCGCGTTCCGCGTCGTTGTGCGTGATCGCTTCCTGCGCCTTGGAAAGGTTCAGGTTCATGCTTGCCTGTCTCGCGACCATGTCGCCGCGCATGCCAAGGCCGGAGGCGGCCTGCTGGCGTTGCAGAGTTGTCAGGCTGGCATTCACCGACGCCGAGCGGCTGGTCAGTTGGTCAATCTCGTGCTCGATTTTATCGAGCTCCTCCTTGTTGGCCTTGGCGGCAGCCGCGGCAGCCGCAGCGGCGCCGGCATCCGGAGCCTGCCCGCCCGCGTTCTTCGCCATGAGCTTGGGCGCGTCCTTCTTCGCCGCCAGCACCTTCTCAGGCGCGGCAGGCGGCGCGGTTTCGACAGCCTTGGTTTCAGCCGGCTGGGCTGATGGCTGACTCGCCGTGGGCTGAGGTTGCGAAGGCGGCGGCGCCTGGCGCTCGGTCGCAACCGTGCTTTCGCCGGCAGCGGAAGCCTTCCTGATCTTGGGAATATAGAGTCCCGCAGCGATGAGCACGATGAGCACGGCCACCGCGCCCAGGGCGACGTACAGCCCGCGGTGGGATGCCGGCTGGGCCGCCGGAACTGGGGCGACGTACGCAGGAGCGGGTGCGACGTACACAGGCGCCGGTGCGACGTACACCGTAGTCGGTGCGGCGGCAGCCGGAGCAGGCGCCACCGGTACGGGAGTCGGCGCCACCGGCACGGGAGTCCGCCCGGCAGTGACTTGCGCGGCAGCAGCAATCCTGCTCGCCAGTGGCACGGGAGTATTGATCGCGGGCTTAGGACGCGTGATGGGCCCGGTGCGCGCCTGCGGCAACGGAGTGCGCGAGCCAGTCTTTTCGTCGTACGAAGCCTGGACAACGGTCTTTGATTCCTGCAACTCGCGCAGCACGCCCTTGACCGCGTGACGGAAAGCATCCGCCGTCTGGAAGCGATCGGCTGGGCTCTTGGCGATCGAGGTGAGAATGATTTGATTCAGCCCCGGCGGCATGTCCGGCTGCAACTCGATCGGCGGCCGCGGCGGCTGGTTCACGTGCGCGGCCATCATCGCGTAACTGGTGTCGCCGACAAACGGCCGCGAGGCGGTGACCAGCTCGTACAGCGAAATCCCCAGCGAATACAAGTCGGAGCGCTCGTCGGTTTTTTCGCCCTTCACCTGCTCGGGCGACATGTAGTTGATCGAGCCCAGCGTCGAGCCGGGGGCGGTGAGCAGGCTGGTCTCGTCCTCGGTACGGGCGATGCCGAAGTCCATCAGCTTTACCGTACCGTCGGGGGTAAGCATCATGTTCGCCGGCTTGATGTCGCGATGAATGACGTGGCGCTGGTGGGCAAAGCTGAGCGCGCCGAGGAGTTGGTCAATATAGGTCAGCGCCTCCGCCGGAGGGATGGGGCCTCGCGCCAGGACAGCGGAGAGGGCAAGTCCCTCAACGTATTCCATGATCATGAGCAGTTGGTTGTCAATGGTGAGTGCCGTGTGCAGGGTGGCGATGTTGGGATGATTGAGCGCCGCCAGCACTTTGATTTCGCGCAGAAAACGCGCCGCGACTTCCTCTTGGCCGGAAATTTCCGGAAGCAGGACTTTCATCGCCTCGATGCGGTCGGTTATGACGTTGCGCACCTTGTAGACGCGGCCCATGCCGCCGGCGCCGAGCAAGCCGAGAATCTCGTAATCGCCGATGATCTGTGGAGTTTCGTCACTCATTTTGAACCCCTATGCTGCGCTGAATAGGAACACCCTGCAGGCCAGGCAAGAGAGAGCAG
>DAISJI010000029.1:0-14117 GCA_036821585.1 Terriglobales bacterium | reverse complement strand
GGGCGAGGTCGGCGTCGGCGTGAATGAAGGCTTCCAGCGCCTCGCGGATCATGCCGGCGGCGAGGGTCCCCATGCGCGGGATGTCGGCCGGCATTTCGCCGACGGGCGATTCCAGCTCGTCCAACACTCGCTGGACGATGTTCACCGCCTGGTCGCCAACGCGTTCGAGATCGCCGTTGATCTTGATGACGGCGAGGATGAAGCGCAAGTCGGAGGCCATGGGTTGCTGCATGGCGAGCAAGTCGAGCGCGAGTTCGTCGATTTCGCGTTCGGCTACGTTGATGGCATGCTCGGTCTGGAAGACGTCCTCGCAAAATTTGGCGTCGTGCTGGCGGTAGGCGGCAATGGCCTGCTCCACGGACCTTTCCGCCAGCCCGCCCATGCGGAGCAGCTTGTCCTTGAGTTCGTCGAGGCCTTCTTGAAAACGCGTGCGCATTATCCAAACCTGCCAGTAATGTAATCCTCGGTACGCTTGTCCGACGGATTGGTGAAGATTTTTTCGGTCTTGTCGAATTCCACCAGGTCGCCGAGGAGGAAGAATCCGGTGTAACTGGAAACGCGGGCCGCCTGCTGCATGTTATGCGTCACGATCACGACCGTGTAGTTCTCTTTGAGCTGGTAGATGAGTTCCTCGATCTTGCTGGTGGAGATGGGATCGAGCGCTGAGGCGGGCTCGTCCATGAGAATCACCTCCGGTTCGACCGCCAGGGCACGCGCGATGCACACGCGCTGCTGCTGGCCTCCGGAGAGACTGGCGCCCGACTTCTTCTTCATCACGTCTTTCACCTCGTCCCACAGGGCCGCCATCTTCAGGGACCGTTCGACGACCTCGTCGAGGCGCTTGCGGTTGCGAACGCCATTCAGCTTCAGTCCGGCGGCTACGTTGTCGTAAATCGACATCGTGGGGAATGGATTCGGCTTCTGGAAGACCATGCCGATGCGGCGGCGGACTTCGACGGCGGGAGTGCCGTTACCGTAGATGTCGATGTCGCCGACGCGCACGTTGCCCTTGACCGTTGCCCCGGGGATGGTCTCGTGCATGCGATTCAGGCAGCGGACGAAGGTGGACTTCCCGCACCCGGAGGGGCCGATGATGGCGGTGACGCCGCCGTGGTCGATGTCCATGTTGATGCCGTGCAGCGCTTCCAGGGTCCCGAAGTATGCCTTCAGGTCGCGCACGTGGATTTCTGTTTTCACGCGGCTCCCTTCAGCATGCCGCGGCCGGCAATCCATCGCACCATAGCCACCGTGCCGACAATGAAGGCGATGAGCACCAACGATGCCGCCCACGCCTGGCGGTGCCATTCGTCAAAGGGAGAGATGGCGTAGGTGTAAATCTGGAGCGGCAGCGCCGCCATGGGCTGGTTCGGTTTCGTGTTCCAGAACTGGTTGCCGAAGGCGGTGAAGAGCAGGGGCGCAGTCTCGCCGGCAACGCGCGCGAAGGCCAGCATCACTCCGGTGATGACGCCCGAAGTCGCCACGCGCAAGGTGACCGATAGGGTGCTGCGCCATTGCGGAATGCCCAGCGCAAGCGCGGCTTCGCGGATCGATTGCGGCACCATCAGCAGCATCTCTTCGGTGGCGCGGGTGACGGTGGGGATCATCATGATGCCCAGCGCCACGCCGCCCGCGAAGGCGGAGAAATGTTTCTGGCGCATCACCACGACGCCGTAAACCGCGATCCCGATGACGATGGAGGGCACGCCGTTGAGCACGTCGGCGGTGAAGCGTATGAAATATCCAAAGCGATTGCGGCCGTATTCGGCGAGAAAGATTCCCGCACCCACGCCGAGCGGAATCCCGATCAGGCAGGCGATTCCGAGAATGATCCCCGAACCTACGATTCCATTGCCGACTCCGCCGCCGGCCTCACCCACCGGCGCGGGAGGATGAGTGAGGAAGCTCCAACTCAGGGAGCCAACACCTTTCACCACCAGGTAGCCGAAAATGGCGAGCAGGGGCGTGAGCACGATTACGGCGGCGGCAGCGGCGGCCATCGTCGCCAGGCGGTCCTGGAGGCGTCGGGCAAGGCTGAGGCGCCCGAGAGTAAAGCCGCTACTGGACATCGGCCCTCACCGGCATTCCTCCCGTGGTCATCCACACGAGAGCGCGCGCGATGACGTTCACGATCAGGGTGATGATGAACAGCGCCAGGCCGATCTCGATGACGGCGCTCAAATAAAGATCGGTAGAAGCCTCGCTGAATTCGTTGGCGATGACGCTGGCCATGCTGTGCGCGGGTGCAAATAACGACTTAACGATCTGTGGCGTATTGCCAATGACCATGGTGACAGCCATGGTTTCGCCCAAGGCGCGTCCGAGGCCGAGAATGACCCCGCCGACGATTCCGGCGCGCGCGTTTCGCAGAACGCCGATGCGGATCATCTCCCAGCGTGTGGCGCCCAGGGCCAGTACCGCTTCGCGCTGGGGATGCGGCACGGCGAGCATGACTTCACGTGTGATCGAGGCGATGATCGGCAAAACCATGATGGCCAGGATCACGCCCGCGGCCAGCATACCGATGCCGTACTTCGGGCCGGTAAACAGGCCGGTCCAGCCCATCGTGCTGGCCAGAAAGGGCTGGACATGATTGCGCAGGATGGGCGCCAGCACGAAGATCGCCCACAGGCCATAAATCACGCTGGGAATCGCGGCGAGTAGTTCCACCAGAAACGAGATCGTTCGGCGCAGTCCCGCGGGACACATTTCGTTGATGAACACGGCCACACCGATGGCGAGTGGGACCGCCAAAAGCAGAGCCAGCGCCGACGAGACCAGGGTGCCGTATATGAAAGGAAGCGCGCCGAATTCGCCACCGACCGGGTCCCACTGGCTGCTGAAGAAGAATTTCCAACCGAACTCATGCAGCGATAGCCTGGAACGAGTGACCAACTGCGTGACTACCAGCGCCACGATGGCGAGCACGGAGAGCGCGCAGAGAAGCATTACGCCCTTGAAAATGCGATCGGGCAGCCCGGTAAATTTGCTGGGAGCAGGAGGTACCTTGGGGGCAAGAGGAGCGGGAACCGGTCCGGCATTCGCAATGTGTCCCGAATTCTGGGCAGCCAGGTTTCCCAAGGACGGCGCCTCCTAAGAGGAACCTAACAAGGTTTTGTTACAGGATGATTACAGGGCGGGAAAAGGCTGCGGAACGGCCGTCGAGATCAAGGTTTACTGAGCGACGCTCGCCTGAACCAAGGGGAGAACGAAGGAAAAGGTAGCCCCGTGGCCCAATTCACTACTGGCATGAATCGAGCCGCCATGGGCCCGCACGATGTGCTTGACGATGGCAAGGCCCAGACCGGTGCCGCCGGCATCCCGTGAGCGCGCCTTGTCCACGCGGTAAAAGCGCTCAAAGAGCCGGGCCAGGTGTTCGCTGGCGATGCCGGGACCAAAGTCGCGGATATAGAACTCGACGCCATCCTGATGCGCGCGCGTCCCGATCTCAATGGCGCGTCCCAATCCAGCATATTTCACGGCGTTATCAAGAAGATTGGCAAAGACCTGGTGGATGGCGTCGGGATCGGCAAGCACGCACTCGTCGCCGGCCTGGTTTACCTTCAACACGATGCCGCTGGCGCCGGCGCTGGTACGGAATGTCTCCGCTGCATCGGCGAGCAGCTCGGAAGCGTTGACCGGACGAATGGAAAACTGCTGTTCGCCAGACTCCACGCGGGCCAGGACCAGCAGGTCTTCGGTCAGGCGGGCCATGCGGCTGGCATTCTTGCGGACGATCTCGAGAAAATCGCGCGCAGCGGGACGGTCTTCGGTATCGAGCAGGGTTTCGGTGTATCCCTGGATCGAGGTGAGCGGCGTGCGCAACTCGTGCGAGACGTTGGCGATAAAATCGCGGCGCGTCTTCTCCAGGCGCTCGACATCGCTGACGTCGTGCATGACCACCACGGCCCCGCCGCCCGGCATGGGACCCACGAACACGTCGAAGTTGCGGCCCGAGATCAAGGCGCGGGCCGTCTGCACCGACTGCGTATGGAGCACAGCCTCCACCGCCGCGAGCAACGCCGGATCACGAAAAGCGTCGATCAGGACGGCGCCTGTCCCGACACGCGCCAAACGCATGACGGGCTGATTCGCCCATTGCACGCGCTTTTCACGAGAGACCACGAAGACCGGGTCCTGCATGCTGTTGAGCACGGCTTCGAGTTGACGGTGGCTGGTTTCCAGCTCGGCGAAGCTGGCTTCGAGCTTGCGCGCGGTCTGGTCGAGAGCCGCGGCGACCTGGGCGATCTCGTCGGTGGCAGTCTCGTCGAGACGGGCGCTTAAGTCGCCTGCGGAAATGTGGTTGGCGAAGACCACGATCCGCCGCAGCCGGCGCGCAATCAGTTGTGAAATCAGTGCCGCCAGTAGAGTCGCCAGGGCCAGAGAAATTCCCGATGCGGCCAGCAAGTGCAGGCGCACGCTACGCGTCATCTTCTGAATCGAATCGAGCGGGTAGGCGAGCCGGACGGCTCCTCCCGCGACCGGGGCGGCAACGTAGAGAAATGGAATGCCGACGGTGTGGCTCGTCCGGGTCGAGCTTCCGCTCTGCCCGTGCAGGGCAGCCACGAATTCCGGGCGGGTAGCGTGGTTCTCCATTTCATTGGGATGGGCGCGCGTGTCGGCGAGCACCCGGCCGGAGGAGTCGATGATGGTGACGCGCGCGTCCACCGCATCGCCGAACTGCTGCGCCAGCTCGGTAATCGGCCGCTGGCGCTCGTGTTCCACTTCGTCCGCCAGCACGCGGACCTTCTGCACCAGCCCGGTGTGGATCTCCTGGAAGAGCGATTCTTCCCAGGCCTTGCGCACGCTCAAATCGAGTGCGAGCGTGGCGACAAAAATTACGGCCACGAATGCGGCCAGCAGCTTGATGAAAATGCGGCTCTTCACTTCGGCACCTCGAAGCGGTAGCCGGCGCCGCGGACCGTCCTCAGAAACTCGGGATCGTCAGGATTGGTTTCGATCTTCTCGCGCACCCGCCGGACGTAGACATCCACCGAGCGCGGCGTGACGAAATGCGTGTCCTGCCAGACGGCGTCGAGAAGCTGGTCGCGAGTGAAAACCCGGCCCACATGGCGGGCAAAGTATTCGAGCAGACGAAACTCGGTGGCGGTCATGCTTACCGGCTCTCCGCTCACCGTGACGATCATCGAAGCGGTATTGATTTCAATATTTCGCGCGCGCACGACGGCGGCAGCCAGCGGCGAATCGAAGCGCCGCAGCACGGCCTTCACGCGCGCCACCAGCTCGCGCGGGCTGAACGGCTTGGTAACGTAATCGTCGGCGCCGAGCTCGAAGCCGACCACTCGATCGGTTTCCGCTGTCTTCGCCGTGAGGAAGATCACGGGCACTTGCGCCAGGGCGGGAGACTTGCGAATGCGGCGGCAAATGTCGAACCCGTCGCCGTCCGGGACCATGACGTCGAGCAGAAAAAGCGATGGCGGAGCCTTCTCCGCCTGCGCGAGCACCTGCAATGCGCCGGGGAACCATCGCGTGGCGTAGCCGGCGGCCTCGAGATGGTGCTGGACCAGCCGCGCGATATCGGCATCGTCTTCGACGATGAACACGGTTTGGCGCATACCGGCCATTCTAGCGAAGGAGTGTTACAGGATGGTTACAGCGGCCGACGTACAGACAAAAATGGGTGTCGAGCGGGCTGCCCGACACCCGAGGCGAATTGCGAGACGGAAACTGTCCGTTGCGGAAAACCTAGCAAAGAGGGAGCCCGCCCGGACGCGAGGGGTGATTTTGTTCCGAAATCCGGAATCCCCCGTTGTGCGTCCCGTTCGCCGCGATTCAAGTTTGTGACGACGCCGACATCGCAGGTGCGCCAAATACAACAAAAATGCCGGTAAAGTTGCGCGCTTCACCGGCGGCCAGGATTAAGACAACACGTCTGGCATCTTTCTAACGTTCGCGGCACCCTAGCAGAAAGACGCAAGTGACGATCGAGTGCGGCCAAAATGTTCGGATTTCGGAAATTCCGTTTTGGGACGAGATCAGAAGGCGGTTTCAACCGGGGCCTCTTCGTCGCCACCGCGATGATGCTTGCGCGGCAGGAACCCGCGAACAATCACGTAGAGGATCGGAATGATGAAGAGATTCAGCAAGGTGGAGACGATCATGCCGCCGAAAACCGTCGTGCCCACCGAGTGGCGGCCGGCCGAACCGGCGCCCGTCGCGAATACCAGCGGCAGCACACCCAGGATGAAAGCGAACGACGTCATCAGGATGGGCCGCAGCCGCAGGCGCGCGGCTTCCGTCGCCGCTTCGAATAGTTCCATGCCGCGGTCCTGGAGTTGCTCCGCGAACTCGACAATCAGGATCGAGTTCTTGCTGGCGAGTCCGATCAGCATCAACAGGCCTACTTGCGCGTAAACATCGTCGTTGAGGCCACGCAGTCCCTGCGCACCCAGTCCGCCCAGCACCGCCATCGGTACCGCGAGAAGAATGATGAAGGGGAGCACGAAACTCTCGTACTGCGCCGAGAGCGTCAGATACACGACCAGCAATCCGAGCCCAAACAAAACCAGCGACTGGCTGCCGGACTGGATTTCCTCCAGCGCCAAGCCGGTCCACTCGTGCCCATAGCCGGCCGGAAGCGTTTTGCGCGCGACATCTTCCATCGCGGCAATCGCCTGTCCGGAGCTGTAGCCGGGCGCGGCACTGCCATTGATTTCCGCCGAACGGAAGATGTTGTAGTGGCTGATCGCGTTCGCGGTCGTGGACTCCTTCACGGTGACGATATTGTCCAGCGGGACCATCTGCCCGGAATCGGCGCGCACGTAGAACTCGCGCAAGTCGCGCGGCTCGGCGCGGAATAGCTGGTCCGCCTGCACGTACACGCGATAGGACCGGTTGTTGAAGTCGAAGTCGTTTACATACTGCGAGGCCATGAAGACCTGCAGGGCGGACGTGATCTGCGAGAGCGGAATGCCGAGGCTCTTCGCTTTTTCACGATCCATCGTCACCAGGAATTGCGGATCGCGCGCCGTATAGCTACTGAAGAGGCCGCGCAGTTCCGGCCGCTGGCCCGCCTCCGCCTGGAACTTGCGGAGCACGCCTTCCATGTCGGACAACGAACCGCCGGCGGTCTGCTGCAACTCGAACTGAAAGCCGCCAAATGCGCTCAGGCCCTGGATCGCCGGGGGCAGAAAGGGAATTACGATTGCGTTATTGATGGCGGCAAACTGCGGCCGCAATCCGTTCACAATGCCCTCGACCGTGTGTTGCGGACCGTGCCGCTCATCAATGTTCCTGACATTGACGAACACGAGCGCGTTGTTCGGTCCGCCGCCGCCAAAGCTGAAGCCCGGCACGGCGAACGCTCCGACGATGTCGGAATTCTTCATCAGGATCGCGCTCACGCGGTCGGCGACAGCGCTGGTGTATTCCAGCGACGCGCCCGGGGGCGCCTGGATATTCATGATGAAGTAGCCCATGTCCTCGTCGGGGACAAAGCTGGTGGGCACCTTGCGGTAGACGACGTAGGTCAAGCCGAGGCCAACCAGGAAGACGACCACCATCGCCACGCGCTGACGCTCCAGCACATGGAGGACCCGCACATACCCGGCAGTCCCGTGTTTGAGCGACCAATTGACGGCGCCGAAAATCGGATTGTGCTTGGCGCGCGCCGGGTGCAGCAGCAGCGCTGAAAGCGCCGGGGTAAGGGTAAGCGCGTTGAATGCCGAGAGCGCGATTGAAAACGCAATGGTCAACGCGAACTGCTGGTACATGCGGCCGGTGGTTCCGGGGAACAAGGAAACCGGCAGGAACACGGCGATGAGCACGAGCGAAGTCGCGATCACCGCGCCGGTCACCTCACCCATCGCGACTTCCGACGCCCGGCGTGCTTCGGCGATTCCCTCTTCCATGTGCCGCTCGACGTTCTCGATCACCACGATCGCGTCGTCCACTACCAGCCCGGTGGCGAGCGTGATCCCAAACAGAGTCAAGGTATTGATGGAAAATCCGAACAGCTTGATAAACGCAAACGTGCCGACCAGCGAAACCGGGATGGTAATCGCCGGGATCAGCGTGCTGCGCCAGCTCTGCAGGAAGAAGAAGATGACGAGAATGACGATGATGATCGCTTCGGCCAGCGTCTTCAACACTTCGCTGATCGAGTCGGCCACGGCAGTCGTGGTGTCGAACGCGATCTCGTACTTCAGCCCGGGCGGAAAGGATGACGATAGCCGCAGCAGTTCCTCTTTGACCGCCTTGTCCACGTCGAGAGCGTTCGCGTTGGTGAGCTGCTGAACACCGAGGCCCATGGCCCGATGGCGATTGAACGTCAGATTGGTGCTGTAGGTTTCGGCGCCGAGTTCGGCGCGCCCCACGTCGCGCAATTGCACCAACGCGCCGGGCGCGGTCTTCAAGATGATGCGTTCGAATTCGCCCGGGTCCGTGAGCCGTCCGGCAACGCGCACGCTGATTTGGTATTGCTGCCCCTGCATCGACGGAGGCTGTCCGACGGACCCGGCGGCAACCTGCACGTTCTGCTCGCGCAGCGCGCTGACCACGTCCTGGGCCGAGAGGCCGCGCTTGGCCAATTTCAGCGGGTCGAGCCACAGGCGCATCGCGTACTTGCGCTCCCCAAAAATCACCACGTTGCCGACGCCCTTGATGCGCTTCAGCGCATCGACGACGTGGACGTCGAGATAATTGCTGATGAACAGCGAATCATACTTGTCGCCTTCCGAATAAAAGCCGATGGCGAGGATGAAAGCGCCAGAGTTCTTGGTAATCGTGACGCCGGTGGATTGCACTTCCCCGGGCAGCCGGCCGAGTGAGGCGGAAGTACGGTTCTGGACATCCACGGCCGCGATGTCCAGATTACGGTCGAGGTCGAACGTAGCCGTGATCGAAGACTGACCGCTGTTGGTGCTGCTCGAGGTGATGTAGCGCATGCCCTCGGCACCGTTGATGGCCTGCTCCAGCAAGGTGGTGACGCTGGTCTCCACCGCCTCCGAATTCGCACCGGTGTAAAAAGCCGATACGGTCACCTGCGGAGGGGCCAGTTGCGGAAACTGTGCGATGGGCAGGGTGGGAATCGCGACTGCGCCCGCGAGAATAATGAGCAGCGAGCACACCGTCGCAAATACAGGCCGGCGAATGAAGAAATTGACGAACACTTAGGGACCCGCCGCCTCCGTCGCACTTACGGGAACGCCGTCGCCCAGCATCTGCGTGCCGGACACAACCACGCGGTCGCCTGCCTTGATCCCGTCCAGCACCACGTATTCGTTGCCCATGACCTGCCCCAACTGGATCGGACGCTGGTGTGCTATGTCCTTACCGCCTTCCGACTCGACGACGAAAGCGAACGCCTGCGATCCCAACCGGATGACCGCCGTGACGGGAATGGTGGGCGCATTCATCTGCTTCCAATACACGCGTGCGTGGACTTCCTCGTCGTGCCGGAAGCGCTGGATGGAATTTGAGACCTCCGCTTTCATCAATAGAAGCTGGGATTGGGAGTCGATATGCGGTGAAATGAAAGTAATTATGCTTTGCACCGGCGGCTGGTTGTCGTCGGCAACGATCGTTACCTTCATTCCCGGCTTCGCTTCGGAAGCCTTCTCTGCCGGGATGTAGATGTACACTTCGAGCGGTCCGGAACCGACAATCGTCGTGAGTAGCGTCTGCGCCACCACGCGATCGCCGACGTGAACGGGGATATCGCCTACGATGCCCGCTTTGGGCGCGCGCACCGTGTAGTACTGCAACTGCGCCTGCTGCTCGCGGACGCCGGCTTGCAGGGCGGAGACATCGGCCTGGGCTGCATCGTATGCAGTCTGTGCCAAGTCGAGGTCCTGGCGCGCAATGATTCCTTCGTGAAAGAGTTGCTGCTTGCGCTCCAGGTCTTGCTTGGCGAATTGCGCGGCCGCCCGGCGCGCCTGCTCGTTCGCCTGCTGCGAGTGGACGGTTGCCTGCTGCTTGACCGGGTTGATTTGAAGGATCGGTTCTGCTGCCTTCACCGTCTGGCCGGAGTGCACGAATATCCGGGTGATCTGCCCTTCCACATCGGGTTGCAGCACCGCGGAATCGCGCGAGATCAGCGTTGCAAGATACTCGGTGAATTCCCCGACCGGCTGCACCTTCGCGGTCCGGACCTGCACGGAAACGGCGCGAGCGCCGGGTCCGCCTTGCGGTCCGCCCTTAGGATTGTTTCCGCTGCAGCCCGCTGCGGCGAAAAGACCTGCCAGAATAATTGCCATCCACTGTAAACGGAATCGTCCCATAAGCACCGTGAGGCACGCCGCGCAGCGCGGTCCGTGCGGACCCTGAAACTCATCAGATTAACAGAGAAGCGGCCAGGCTTCACCTCTACGATGCTCCGCCGTGCTGCTAGAATGTGAAAAAGCCGTGCGAGCGAACAATGATTCATTTCCCAGTTCCTGAAGCGCTCACTTTCGATGACGTTCTGCTTCTTCCCGGCCGGTCCGACGTTGTGCCGGCAACGGTCTCCACGCAGACGCGCCTGACCAAATCCATCACCCTGAATATTCCCGTGCTCAGCGCGGCCATGGACACGGTGACGGAAGCGACGATGGCCATCGCCATGGCGCAGCAGGGCGGCATGGGCATCATTCACCGGAACCTGACGATCGAGCAGCAGGCCGGCGAAGTAGACAAGGTGAAGCGCTCGGAGAGCGGCATGATCGTCGATCCGATCACCATGTCGCCGGACGATAAGGTGAGCGACGCGCTGGAAGTGATGAAGCGCTACCGCATCTCCGGCGTGCCGATCACGAAAAACCGGAAGCTCGTCGGCATCCTGACCAACCGCGACCTGCGCTTCGAAACCCGTACCGACATTCCCATCAGCAAGGTGATGACCAAGGAAAACCTCATCACCGTTCCGGTTGGCACCACGCTGCAGCAGGCGGAACAAATCCTGCACAAGCACCGCGTCGAGAAACTGCTCGTGGTGGACGATAAGTACGCGCTCAAAGGACTGATTACCGTCAAAGACATCCAGAAGAAGCTCAAGTATCCGAACGCGGCGAAAGATTCGCAGGGACGTCTGCGGGTCGGCGCGGCGATTGGTGCGACCGGAGACTTCCTGGAGCGCGCGCAGGAATTAGTGAAGGCGAAGGTGGACCTGCTTTGCCTGGACAGTGCGCACGGGCACTCGTCACGCGTGCTCGAGGCGGTGAAGCTGGTGAAGCAGACGCTCCCGAACGTCGAATTGATGGCGGGGAATGTGGGCACGTTCGACGGCGCCTGCGAACTGGCGAAGTGCGGCGCCGATGCGATCAAGGTCGGGATTGGCCCGGGCTCGATCTGCACCACGCGCGTCGTGACCGGCGCCGGCGTGCCGCAGATCACCGCGATCGCGGAGGCCTACCGGGCGGTCAAAGACGCGCAGATTCCCATCGTCGCCGACGGCGGCATCAAGTATTCGGGCGACATCACGAAGGCGTTGGCGGCGGGCGCAAGCATCTGCATGATGGGTTCGCTTTTCGCCGGCACTGACGAGAGCCCGGGGGAAACAATCCTCTACCAGGGGCGCACGTTCAAGACCTACCGCGGCATGGGATCGCTCGCGGCCATGGCGCAAGGCAGCGGAGAACGCTACTTCCAGGGCGCGGAAGATGAATCGTCGCCCGCGAATTCCATCGGCGAGAGCGAGGACGGCGGAGGAAACCGGCTGGCAAAGCTGGTGCCGGAAGGAATCGAGGGCCGCGTCCCCTATCGCGGGCCACTCTCGATGATCGTCTACCAGTTGGTCGGCGGATTACGGTCGGGCATGGGCTATTGCGGCGCCGCAACCATCGCGGAACTCCAGCAGAAATCGCGGTTCGTGCGCATCAGCATGGCCGGTGTGCGCGAGAGCCACGTGCACGACGTCATCATCACGCGCGAAGCGCCGAACTACCGCATCGAATGATGAACACACCGGTCCGCCGTGCATGGGCGTTGTCGTTGCTGTGGATTACCGTGATCGGGTTGGAGTCGTTTGGAGGCTCCGTCGAGAACACGGGCCACTTGCTTTACCCGCTGCTGAAATTGCTGTTCCCTAAGATCAGTTTTCTGCGCGAGTTCCAGATCCACTATTGCCTGCGCAAAGCCGGCCATTTCCTCGGCTACTGCGTCCTCAGCCTGACGCTCTACCGCTCGTGGTGGGTGACGTTCGCATCGCGAATCGCTTCGGACCGCCTATCGTGGCGCGACATGTTTCGCGCGTGGAGCTGGCGGGCGGCTCTACTGTCCCTGGTTGGAACACTCGCGGTGGCGGGATTCGACGAGTGGCACCAGTCCCTGGTTCCGGAACGCACTGCCAGCGTTTTGGATGTGGCATTAGACGAGTTGGGCGGGTTCCTGGCCCAGATGGCGATCGTGACGATCAGTTCGGTGGCGATCACGAGGAAAATTCGTCAGCCGAAAGCGGAGCCGCCGCCGCTCACTTCCGCCTGATTTCCACCGCTGTGCAGTCGTCATCCTGCGGAGCGTTGCCGCGGAAGGAAGCGATCGATGCGAAGATGGAATCCAGTCCGCCCATCGCCGCCTGGTGCAGCCGATCGAAGCCGTAAAAATCGCCGACACGATTTTCCGCCTCGGTGATGCCGTCGCTCACGACAAAAAGCCGGTCACCCGGTTCGAGACGATCGCGAAAAACCTTGAACTCCACGACCGGAACAAGGCCCACCGGAAGGCAACCTCCCTCAATCTTCCTCGCTTTGTTGCCGTGCACCAGCAGTGGTGGGATGTGCCCGCAGTTCATGATCTCCAGGTCGCCGTTGGCGTATATGCGTGCCATGACCATGGTGGCGTACTTTTCGCCGATTTCGCGCTCGCACAGGAAGGCGTGGATGGCGGCGGCGGCTTCATCGAGCGGTTCACCCTTCACCAGTTGAGAGAAGACCATTCCCTGCAAGACGGATGCGAGCAGCGCAGCGGAGATTCCCTTCCCGGAAACGTCGGCCACCACGACCGTGAGCGACTGTCCTGAGCGCACCACCTCGAAGAAATCTCCTCCGGTCTGGTGGCAGGGAATGCTGCGTCCGCGCACTTCGGCGTAGGGGACATCCGGAATTTTGGGCGAGATGAGCCGGCGCTGGATTTGAGCCGCGATTTCCAGTTCCTGTTCGGCGCGGCGCGAGGCCTCCTGCGCTTTCATCAGCGTGGCATTCTCGACCAGCGTGCCGGCTTCGGTCGCGATGGTGCGGAGGACGTCATGGCTCACCGCGGAAAGGCGTCCGGACAAAGAGCGGCTGTCGAGATAAAGCACGCCGCGCACGGGACGCGGGTCGGTCTTGTCGGCGTCCAATGAGATCCGCCGTAGCGGAATACAAATGACGCTGCTCAGCCCGTAGTTCTCGACGCTCATACGTCCGACAAGTTTGTCGAGGTCGTCGGCCTCGGTGACAACAAATTCACAGCCCGAGTTGACGGCCTCCATCAAGCTGGAGTGCGAGATGGTGGCGTCGTCGGCCAGGGTGTCACCGCGGGAATTGCGCCCGGCGGCCATGAGCCATTCATTTCCCTCCCGCAGGAAGACGAAGCCGCGCTCGGCATTGGTCAGGCGCAGGCTGGTGTCGAGCAGAGTGTGGAGCACTTCGTCCAGGACACTGCTGCTGTTCAGCTTGCGCGCGGCCTCGAGCAGGATGTTGAGCGTGGCAAATTCGCTGGAACCGCTGGGCAGCACCCAGCCGGAGATCTTGCTGACGAAGTTCGCGGCGTCCTCTTCCGACTCGGGTGCGTCGAAGACCAGGTAGGCGCCGCCGCGCACGGCGAATTCGATTACGTCCTTGGCATTCAGCCGGTGCCGATCGACTTTGGCGCCGTTGACGTACGTGCCCAGCTTGCTGCCGCCATCGACCACGAAGTAGGCATCGCCTTCGCACATGATTTCCGCATGATCGCGCGAGCAGCGCGTCTCGCGCAGCACCAGGTCCTTGTCGACACGACGCCCGATGGTGAACGGCAACTTGCGCAGTGGGATGCGGCGCCGCTGCGAACCATCGACGTAGAGCAGGACGGGAGTGCGGGCGTGCGTTGCCGGGCCAGTTGCGGAATCGCCAACACTCATGCGAAGCCTCGTGGGCCGGGAGTTTAGCAGAGTTCTGGGACAATCAGGAATCGGTCATCGCAGGTTTTCGCGGAGAAAACACGAT
>DAISJI010000028.1:10768-14128 GCA_036821585.1 Terriglobales bacterium | reverse complement strand
GCCGCCGTCGTCAGTCCCGACGGCAAGCATCTCGCGCTGCTCAACAGCGGCTTCGGCACCCAGGCCGGCAACTCGCGCCAGGGCATCACCATCATTGATACCGCGACCAATAAGACCCGCTTCTTCCCCGACGATCGCCTGGGCAGGCAGAACGCGCAAACGTATTTCATCGGCCTTGCCTTCAGCTCCGACGGCTCGCATCTCTACGCCTCGATTGGTTCGCTCAGCGATCCGCTGGCTAAGAAGAAAGGCAGCACCGGCAACGGCATCGCGGTGTACAAGTTCGACGACGGCAAAGTCACGCCCGGCCGGTTCATTTTCATCGCTCCGCGGCCCATCGCCGCCGGCAAGAAGCGCGCCCACGACCTCCAGGCCGCTCCTGCCGGCACGGCGCCACCGTTTCCTGCCGGCATTGCCGTCATCGCGAAGAAAGGCGCAGCCGACCAACTCCTCGTTGCCGGCAATCTCTCCGACGACGTCTTTCTCCTCGACACGGCCAGCGACGACATCATTCAGCGCTTCGACGTCAGCTCCGGCGACTGGGTCCCCAGCACCTATCCATTTCAAGTCGTCGTGAACAAGAGTGCGACCCGCGCCTGGGTATCCCTCTGGAACGCATCCCAAGTCGCCGAGCTCGACCTGAAGAGCGGCACCGTCGTGCGCAGAATCTCGCTTCACCTCCCGAAGTCGCCCACCGATTCCGGCTCCCATCCATCGGCCATCCTTCTCAGCCCGGACGAGAAACGCGTTTACATCGCGCTCGCCAACCGCGACGAAGTTGCGGCCGTGACTACCGCCAGCGGCAGCGTCGATCGATATCTCTCGACTCGCCTTCCCGGCCAGGGCAACGTCGGTTCTACGCCGCTCGCCCTCGCGCTCAGTGCCGACGGCGATCATCTCTTCGTCGCCAACGCCAACAACGACACGGTCGCCGTGCTCAACACGCGCGCGACGACTGCCTCCACCCAAAGCGCCGGCCACATTCCCACCGAGTGGTACCCGACCGCCCTCGCCCTCCACGGTAACGATCTCTTCATCGTCTCCGGCAAAGCCCAGGGCACCGGCCCCAACAGCGCCTTCGTGGATAACTCGGAAAAGCGTGGGCACGCCTACATCGAATCGCTCCTCCACGGCTCCGTCGCCAAGCTGAAAATCCCCGAAACCATCCAACAGCTTCCCGCTCTTACCAAGGAAGCGCTCGACAGCAACCTGATGAACGGCCGCGCCGAATCCCTTCCCTTCAAGTTGGGCCGCAAGCCGATTAAGCACGTTCTCTACATCATTCGCGAGAACCGCACCTACGATCAGATCTTTGGCGACATGGCCGCCGGCGATAACGACAAATCGCTCGTCATGTACGGCGCCGACGTCACCCCCAACGCCCACGCCCTCGCCGCCCAGTTCGGCCTGCTCGACAACTTTTACGACTCCGGCGAAGTCTCCGGGGACGGACACGTCTGGTCCAACGCCGCCATCGCCAGCGACTTCACCGAGCACACCATCCAGATTTCTTATCGCGGAAAAGAGCGTCCCTACGACTTCGAAGGACAGGTCATGGGCGAAACCCCGCTGGAGCAGGGCATTCCCGACATCAACGAGCCCGGCGGCGGATACCTTTGGGCCAATGCCGCGCGCGAACGCCTCACCCACCGCAACTACGGCGAGTTCGCGCCCACCACCTGGTGCACCGCCATCGCCGCCAATTCACCCATGGAAGGCCCTGCCGAGTCCAAAGCCGCCACCTGCCAGCGCAAGTTCTACAAAAAAGGCGATCCTCTGCCCGATTTCCTCGGCGATCCGCGCGGCGGTCCCAGCCCCTGGCCGTGGGACGTCCCTGTCCCCGCCGTCAACCGCGCGACCAAGACGGAACTGCGCGGCAACTTTAATCCGCGCTATCCCTGGTTCAACCTCTTATACCCCGACCAGTTCCGCGCCGACATCTTCCTCGAAGACTTCCAGGAGTGGGTGAAGGACCGCAAAGCGGGCAAGGACATCATGCCGAACCTGATGACCATGTCGCTCTCCGACGATCACACCAACGGCACCACCGCTCAGGGTCCGCGCCCGCGTGCCTCCGTCGCCGATAACGACCTCGCCCTGGGCCGCATCGTCGAAGCAATTTCCAATTCTCCCTACTGGGACGACACCGCCATCCTCGTGCTTGAAGACGACGCGCAGAACGGCGCCGACCACGTGGACGCCCACCGCTCCACCGCGCTGGTGATCAGCAAGTACGCGCCGAAGGATGCAAAGATCTTTGTCGACCACCACTTCTACACCACCGTCAACATGATCCACACTGCCGAAGTCCTGCTCGGCCTTCCCCCAATGAACAACAACGACGCGCGCGCCGCCATCTTGGCTCCGCTCTTCTCCGGCCCCGGCACCCAGGCGCCCTTTAAGGCCATCTACACCAACCGCAATAACGGCATGATCTACGAGATGAACCCGCCCAAGGCCCCCGGCGCCGCCGCATCCGCCAAGCTCGACTTCAGCAAGCCCGATGCCGCCGACACCGAGGTCCTCAACCGCATCCTCTGGCGCGACGCCAAGGGCAACATTCCCTACCCCAAACCGAAACACACCGTCATCCCGGCCAAACTGCACGGAGATGACGACGACTTACGGAGTAATAAGTAATAAGTAATGAGCCACTCAGCATGAGGCGCGCTGGTACTTATTACTTATTACTTATTACTTTTCGCATCCTTGGCTGAGAACTCGCATCTGAACCGTGTTGGAGGAAAACGATGGCAGAACTTCCGCCCCTTCCCTATGACTTCGGCGCGCTCGAGCCGCATATCGACGCGCAGACCATGCAGATCCACCACGACAAACATCACGCGGCTTACGTCACCAACCTCAACGCCGCCCTCGACAAGCATCCCGAGCTCAAGAGCAAGTCGGCCGAAGAGCTGCTCAAGGACATCGGCGCCATTCCCGACGATATCCGCACCGCGGTCCGCAACAACGGCGGCGGTCACGCCAACCACTCCATGTTCTGGAAGATCATGAAGGCCAATGGCGGCGGCAACCCCACCGGCGACATCGCCAAGGTCATCGCCGACAAGTTGGGCGGCTTCGACGCCTTCAAGGAAAAATTCAACGACAACGGCGTCAAACGCTTCGGCAGCGGCTGGACCTGGCTCATTGCCAAGGGCGGCAAGTTCGAACTGATCAGCAGTGCCAACCAGGACAGCCCTCTCATGGAGAACGCCTTCCCGATCATGGGCAACGACGTCTGGGAGCACGCCTACTATCTCAAGTACCAGAACCGCCGCCCCGATTACCTCAAGGCCTGGTGGAACACGGTTAACTGGGACGAGATCAACGCGCGCCTCAAACAAGCCACGCGCTAAC
>DAISJI010000028.1:0-10668 GCA_036821585.1 Terriglobales bacterium | reverse complement strand
AACACGGTTAACTGGGACGAGATCAACGCGCGCCTCAAACAAGCCACGCGCTAACTACCAAGGATTGTCATTCCGAGTCCGCCCGGTTTTGGCGAGCCAGCAATCCGCTTTTATTGTGTGGGGAAACAGAAAGCCCGGCCCGCCCGGGCTTTCTGCTTTGCCAGGTTCAGGCAGGGCATCACTCCGACCATGCAGGTTGTGACCCACGTCACAGATCACGGTGCCAAAATGCGTATAATCAAACTATGCGGTCGCGCTTCCAATCGAGCGTATTGGTTCTCGTCGGCGTCCTGATGTTGGTCGCGCCGACGGCGATCCTGTTCGCCGCGCCGCAATCCGCCCCGCACGATTGCTGCGGACAGCGCGAAACCTTCCGCGTTCCGGTCCAGTCTCCACAATGCTGTGTGGTCAGCGCGCCGCACGCGCCACAACCACTCGGCCCGGCGTCCTCCGACGTTTCGTTGGCAACGGCCGGCGCCTCTCATC
Source organism: Terriglobales bacterium (assembly GCA_036821585.1). Taxonomy (GTDB): domain Bacteria; phylum Acidobacteriota; class Terriglobia; order Terriglobales; family Acidobacteriaceae; genus DAISJI01. Next base: position 10,182 of record DAISJI010000028.1, on the reverse strand, counting down.
ACTCCACAGAGTTGTTGCCCACGGGCATGTTCATCAGTTCGGCGCCCGACAATCTCGCGCCCTCCCCTCCGCGCTTTAGCTCCGTCCTAAGAATCTGATCCCGGTTTTTCCTCGATGACTGTGGGTACATTCGTGTACCTGCGCGTATCTTTGCGCTTGGAGGAATACCGTGTCGTACGTTCGCTTACTTACCGTACTTCTATTTCTTGGCAGTTCGCTACTGGCTGCGGATGACCGCTCGCCCGCTGAGCAACAGCAGGCGAATCGTACCGGCGTGCTGACGCTGGAAGAAGTCGTCCGCACCGCACTGGCGAAGAACCCTGCTATTCAGAGCGCCGCCCACACGGTTGCAGCTCAACGCGCCAAGGTTCCACAAGCAGGAAGTCTGCCCGATCCAACACTCTCGGTCGCGTGGGCGGGCAACATTCAGCCCTTCAGCGTGCAAACGGGCGATCCTTCCAGTTATCGCGGCGTCAGCGCGTCGCAGATGCTGCCGCTGTTCGGCAAACGAGGCCTGCGCCGCGAAATTGCCGGCAAGGAAGCAGACGCGAGCCAGTGGGACGTAGAGGCGGTCCGCCGCCGCGTCGTAGCCGAGCTGAAAGCGGCCTATTACGACTACTGGTATTACGACAAGGCGATCCGGACCACGCAGCAGGATCGTGACCTGTTGACAAAGCTGTCGCAGATCGCCGAGGCGCGCTACCGCGTTGGCAAAGGCATGCAGGCAGACGTGCTGCGCTCGCAGGTGGAAATCTCAATGCTGCTGCAAAAGCTGACGGTTCTGGAGCAGCAACGGGCAACCGCACAGGCCCGGATGAATGCCCTGATGGCAAGTGATGCCGACGCGCCGTTGCCGCCGGCCGCCGACATTGCGAATCCGTCACCGTTGAACTATTCGCTCGACGACCTGTACAAACTGGCCCGGCAAAACGATCCCGAGTACCAGCGCATGCAGAAGATGGTCGAGCGCAACCAACTGGCCATCAACCTGGCGCAGAAGGACTCCCTGCCCGATTTGAGCGTCGGCTACATGTACCAGCAACGTCCGATGATGCCCGACATGCACGGAATGACGTTCACAGTGAACATTCCGATCTTCTACAAGACCAAACAGCGTGAGGAAGTCCATCAGGCGAAGGAAGAAGAGCTGAGCGCATCCAGCGCCCGCGACAACCGGCAGAACGAACTTTATTTCGACCTGAAGCAGAACTACCTGGCGGCCAAAGCTTCCGACAACCTCCTGAAGCTGTTTGCGCAGGGCGTGGTGCCGCAGTCTTCGCTGGCACTGGAATCTTCCATGTCCGCCTACCAGGTCGGCAATGTGGACTTTCTGACGGTGATTGGAAACTTCACGACCGTCCTGAACTACGAAACGGATTACTACCGCGAACTGGCGAATTACCAGACGGCGCTGGCGCGCATGGAAGCGCTGACGGGCGCCGATTTGACGAGCGCGCCGCAAGGGCCCGATCGGAAATAAGGAACACGCAAATGGCTCAAACACGAAACAAATTCTTACGCATTCTTGCACTGGCAGCGGTGGCCGCTGTTGTCCTTGCTTTGCTCTACGGGGGAAAGGTGATCGCCGCGTTTCAGCACGACCACGTCCAGCAGCAGGCCGCAAGCGGCGAGCGGAAGGTCCTTTACTGGTACGACGCGATGAACCCGCAGCGCCACTACGACAAGCCGGGCAAGGCCCCGGATGGCATGGCCCTGGTGCCGATATACGCGGAACAAACGACGCCGCCTGCTCAGAACAGCAGCGCGGCCACAGCGTCCAAGGTCGAACGCAAGGTCCTCTACTGGTACGACGCCATGAACCCGCTGCACCACTACGACAAGCCCGGAAAGGCTCCGGACGGCATGGCCCTGGTGCCGAAATACGCCGAAGAGCAGGCCGCCAGCATGGTTCCCGGCTCGGTGATGATCTCGGCCGATAAACAGCAGTTGATCGGCGTCCGTACCGCCGAGGTGAAGCGCGAAACGCTGGTGCGCGACGTGCAGACGAACGGACAAGTCACCGCCGATGAGACGAAGATCGCGCACGTTCACGTCAAGATCAGCGGCTTCATCGAGAAGGTGTTCGTCGACTCCGTCGGTCAACTGGTGAAGAAAGGCCAGCCGCTGTTTACGATCTACAGCCCCGACCTGGTCTCCACGCAAGAGGAATACCTGATCGCCAAGCGCGGCGAGAAGACACTCGGCAATTCGCCGTTTGCCGAGGTGGCGCAAGGCTCGCAGTCGCTGCTGCGCTCGACCCGTGAGCGCTTGAAGCTGTGGGACATTAGCGATGAGCAGATCAGGAAGCTCGATGAATCGGGCGAAGTCAGCCGCACGTTGACGTTCTATTCGCCGATCAGCGGCTTCGTGACCGACCGCAAAGCGTTCCCACAGACCTCGGTGACGCCGGAGACGGAGCTGTACACGGTATCCGACTATTCCACCATTTGGGTGAACGCGGACATTTTCGAGTACGAAGTCCCGTTCGTGAAGCTCGGCCAGCAGGCCGAAGTGCAGCTCAGCTATTACCCCGGCAAGACTTGGCGAGGTCGCGTGTCTTTTATCTACCCGACGGTCGATCCGGCCACGCGCACGATCAAGGTGCGCATGGAATTTCCGAATGCGGACTTCCAGTTGAAGCCGCAAATGTTCGCCGACGTGAAGCTGAAGATCGACTACGGCAACCAGATCGTAGTACCACAGGAAGCGGTGCTTGATTCCGGGAAGGAACAAACCGTGTTCGTGGCGCATGAGGGCGGCTCCTTTGAGCCGCGCAAGATCACGGCGGGCGCGAAGGTGGGTGGCATGGTCATGGTTCTGTCGGGCCTGAAGGCGGGCGAAACGGTCGTCACCTCAGGCAATTTCCTGATCGATTCCGAGAGCCGGATGAAGAGTGCAGCAGGCTCGATGCAGCACTAACCGCCCCACGACGCGCAAAAGCGGCGCGTCGCGGGGGCCCCGAACGGAGGAATGATGGCACGCAAAGTCTCGATCGCGGCGGTGGTGCTGCTGGCCGTCGTCGGAGGATTATTGATCACCGGGGAGTGGAGCGTTTACCGGCGCTCAGAAGAGGTCTGCGGCATCTGCGCGCGACACATCAATCCACAGGCTGGGGTGATTGCTGAAATCGGCGGGAATCGCCATCACGTGTGCTGTGCCCACTGTGCGGTGACCGAAGGCCTTCAGGAGCACAAGCCGGTACGCCTGATCGAAGTGACGGACTTCAGCACCGGCCGCAAGCTCGACCCTGGCCGCGCCTGGTACGTGGACGGCAGCCGCATTGTCGCTTGCGTGCACGACATGACCCGGATGAATGAGATGAAGCAGAGCGAGAAAACCGCGTTCGACCGCTGCTCGCCGGGGACCTTCGCTTTCGCCTCTCGCGAGGAAGCAAATGCATTCGCTGCCGCAAACGGTGGAGCGGTTCTGAACATGGAAGGAATGCTCGCCGGCGTCAACGCCGGGGAGGCAAAGTAATGATTGACCGCATTATTGAAGGTTGCGCGAAGCACAAGTTCCTCGTGTTCCTGTTCGTCGGAGTCGGCGTCCTGGCCGGCTGGCATTCGATGAAGAACACGAAGCTGGATGCCATCCCCGACCTGTCGGACACGCAGGTGATCGTGTACGCGAGGTGGGACCGCAGCCCGGACATCATGGAAGACCAGGTCAGTTACCCGATCACCTCGGCGCTGCTCGGCATGCCGAAAGTGAAAGATATCCGGGCGTTCAGCGACTTCGGCTATTCCTACATCTACATCATCTTCGAGGAAGGCACTGATATCTATTGGGCTCGTTCCCGCACGCTGGAGTATCTGAATTCGGTTACGCCGAACCTGCCCAAGGGCGTCAACGTAGAACTGGCTAAGGACGCTACTGCCGTCGGATGGGTATACCAGTACGCGCTGGTCGACGATACCGGTGCGCACTCGCTGGAGCAGATGCGCACCTACCAGGATTGGTATTTGCGGTACGCGCTGCAGGCGGTGCCCGGCGTTGCCGAAGTCGCGCCCATCGGCGGCTTCGTGCGCCAGTACCAGGTCAACGTCGATCCCAACAAGCTGCTGGCTTACAAGATCCCGATCACCATGGTGGTGGATGCGGTAAAGAAATCGAACAACGACGTAGGCGCGCGGCTGGTGGAACAGACGGGCCGGGAATACATGGTGCGCGGGCGAGGCTACATCAAATCGCTCGACGACATCGCGAGCATTCCGCTGCTGGTGAACCAGCAAACCGGCACGCCGGTGCTGGTGCGCGATGTGGCCACCGTGACCTTCGGACCGGACATTCGCCGCGGCGTATCGGAACTCAATGGCAGAGGCGAAGTTGTCGGCGGCGTGGTCATCATGCGCTTCGGCGAGAACGCGCAAAAAGTCATCGAGAGCATCAAGGCGAAGATCGCCGAGATTGAACCGACGCTGCCCAAAGGGCTGAAGATTGTGACCACCTACGACCGCTCCGATCTGATCGATCGGTCGGTGGACAATCTGAAACAGACGCTGGTGGAAGAGCTGATCATCGTCAGCCTGGTGATCCTCATCTTCCTATGGCATTTCCCGAGCGCCATCATTCCGATCATCACCATTCCCGTCGCCATAATCCTGGCGTTCATTCCCATCCAGATGTCGGGAATGACGGCCAACATCATGTCGCTGGGCGGATTCGCCGTGGCCATCGGCGCGATGGTGGATGCGGCAGTGGTCGTCGTCGAGCAGACGCACAAGAAACTGGAGCACTGGAACGCGGAGGGACGGCCCGGCGATTATCACAGGGTCGTCATCTCGGCGGTAAAGGAAGTCGGCGGCCCGAGCTTCTTCGCGCTGCTCGTCATCGCGGTCGCATTCTTGCCGGTGTTCACGCTCGAAGCGCAGGAAGGCCGCCTGTTCAAACCGCTGGCCTACACGAAGAACTTCGCGATGATAATCGCCGCCGTGCTGGCGATCACGCTGGACCCGGCCATGCGGCTGCTGTTTACCCGCATGGACGATTTCAACTTCCGACCGAAGTGGTTGGCGACGATCGTCAACGGCCTGTTCGTCGGAAAGATTCACAGCGAGGACAACCACCCGATCAGCCGTCCGCTGATGAAGCTCTACCACCCGGTGGTCGAATTCGTGCTGGAACACCGGTGGAAAACCATCGCCGTGGCGGTGATCGCGATGGTGGCAACGGTCCCGGTGTTCTTCAAGCTCGGCTCCGAATTCATGCCGCCGCTCGACGAAGGCACGCTGCTCTACATGCCGACGACGCTGCCCGGAATGTCGGTGACCGAAGCCGCAAATTTGCTCCAGGTGGAAGACAAGATCATCAAGAGTTTCCCCGAAGTTGACAGCGTATTCGGCAAAGCTGGCCGCGCTGAAAGCGCGACCGACCCGGCTCCCTTCTCGATGATGGAAACCGTCGTGGTGTTGAAGCCGCATGACCAATGGCCAAAGCACGACCGTTGGTATTCGAAACGCGCGCCGGAGTGGTCAAAGGGGTTCCTGCGCCGCTTCTGGCCCGACCATAAGACGACGCAGGAATTAATCTATGGTGCGGGTGGGATGAACGAAGCGCTCACGATTCCGGGTGTCGCCAACGCCTGGACCATGCCTATCAAGGCCCGCATCGACATGCTGACCACGGGAGTGCGGACACCGCTCGGCATCAAGGTCCTGGGTTCCGACCTGGCTGAAATCGAAAAGATTGGCGAGCAGGTCGAGATGGCGCTGAAGGACGTCCCCGGCACGACCAGCGTGTTTGCGGAACGCACGACCGGTGGCTATTTCCTCGACTTCGACCTCAAGCGTGATCAGCTCGCGCGCTACGGGCTGACCATTGATGATGCCAACGAAGTACTGATGTCGGCAATCGGCGGCGAAGCGGTCACGACGACGGTGGAAGGGCGGGAGCGCTATAGCGTGAACGTCCGCTACCTTCGCGATTACCGCTCCGATCTGGATGCGCTGCAGCGGGTGCTGGTCAACACACCCTCGGGAGCGCAGGTTCCGCTCGGGCAGATCGCTGATATCGCACTCAAGACCGGCCCCGGCATGATCCGCGACGAGAACGGCCGGTTGAGCGGTTACGTGTATGTGGACGTGAGCGGTCGTGACATCGGGAGCTACGTTACCGACGCGAAAAACGCTGTCCGTCAGAAGGTCAGCGTTCCGGCTGGCTATCAGCTCGTTTGGAGCGGGCAATACGAATCGATGCAGCGCGTGAAGGAGCGGCTGAAAATCGTGTTGCCGGTCACGCTCTTCATCGTTTTCCTGCTCCTCTACTTCAATACCGGTTCGGCGGTGAAGACGGGAATTATTCTGCTGGCTGTTCCTTTCTCGGCGATTGGCGCCATCTGGTTTTTGTACCTGCTGAACTACAACATGAGCATTGCCGTCTGGGTGGGCCTGATCGCCCTGCTTGGCGTGGATGCCGAGACAGCGGTTTTCATGCTGCTCTACCTGGATCTTGCGTACCACGATGCGATCGGCAAAGGCCTCATGCGCAATTGGGACGATTTGCGCGAGGCCATCGTTGTCGGTGCGGTCAAACGTCTTCGCCCAAAGGTGATGACCGTTTCCTGCATGCTCTTCGGCCTGCTGCCCATCATGTGGTCGACCGGCGCCGGCGGCGACGTGATGAAGCGCATCGCCGCCCCCATGATCGGCGGCATTCTGACCTCATTCCTGATGGAGCTGGTGATCTATCCTCCAATCTTCGCCATCTGGAAGTGGAACTTCGAAGTGAAACCGGGGCTGAAGGAGAACAAGCCGATGCAGCTCGCGCCGGAGCCGGCGCAAGAGGTGGTGCATGCCTAGCGTCCATGAGCGCCTCGTACTGGCGGCGCGGATATTGATCATTGCCATCTTTTTGTCCGGAATGGCGTGGGCGCAGGGCCTCCAGGCTGCCCCTCAAGCTGCTCAATCGCAGGACGTGTTCTCTGGGTGGCACGAGAGCCTCAATGACGCTGCGGACAAAACGCTGGCGGCAGCCGTAGCGGATCAGCCATGGATGAAAGCTCCGGAATCGGTCGCTGATTCCGCCGGTCCTGCCTCGAACGCAATGAAAGACCCTGTCGTCCGCCTGCGCGCCGCTATCCAACGCGTTCAGCAACTGCGGCCGACCATCGAACCCATTCTCCGGCAGGAAGGCGTGCCCGCGGAGCTAAGCGCGATCGTTCTGGTCGAAAGCGGCGGCCTACTCACGGCTCTCTCCCCCAAAGGGGCACGCGGTGCCTGGCAATTCATGCCGGACACCGCCCGGCGCTACGGTCTGGCGGTTACCGCCGAGCGTGATGAACGGATCGAACTTGTGAAATCCACGCGCGCGGCTGCCCGCTATTTGAGCGACCTGTACCAGCAGTTCGGCGATTGGCAGTTGGCGTTCGCCGCCTACAATGCTGGAGAACAGGCAGTCGAACGGGCAGCGGCTCGCACCGGAAGAAGGGATTTTTTCACCCTTCAGCGTGCGCTTCCACGGGAGACGCGCAACTACGTTCCTGCCGTTCTGAATGCCATGGCCGTACTCGGCAGCAATCCGGAACGGGTTCTACCCGCAGTGAACTCCGGCAGGTCGGCTAAAGCTCGGTTGCTATACGCCTCGGCAGAGGCACCCAACAACTAATTCTCTCGGAAGGATGTAGTCATCATGACATTTCGCAAAATCGCACACGAATTCGTTCTTCTCTTCACTTTGCTGGTGTTGATTTCCAGCATGGCCGCGGCAGCGCCGCAGACGTTGACCGGGGTTGTGACTGACAGCATGTGCAACAAGAAACACACCATGATGCCGGGCAAACCGGACAGCGAATGCGTTCGTGCCTGCGTGAAGGCGGGCAGTAACTACGCCCTCCTGGTCGGCGGGAAGGTCTTCGTACTGAAAGGTGATGCCAAACAGTTCGATCTGCTTGCCGGCAAGAAGGTAAAGGTGAGCGGCGACGTAATCGGCACGACATTAACAGTCAGCAGTATCGCGGAAGCAAAGTAACTGCCGCTGTCGATAAGTGGTGCTCACGCACCCCAGCCCGAGCCACAAAAAGGGCCGGCAGACTTTCGCCACCGGCCCTCTCGTTACTCGTTACTTGTTACTTGTTTCCCGGCCCCGCAGGCTTCCCCAACATCGGTTTCCCTTCGGCGTCCTGCGACTGGGTCGGACCGATGTTGAGCGTCTTCAGCTCGTTTTCGATCTTCAACCGGTCGCCCGCCACCACGATGACCATCTTGTCCGGCGCCAGGTATTTCTCCGCCACCTGCTGCACCTTCGCCGCGTCCACCGTTTCGATCATCTTCGGCAGTTCTGCGTAGTAGGTCAGCGGCAGGTCAAAGACAAACAGGTTCGCCATCGTCCCCGCGGTTTGTTGCGTGGTCTCAAAGATCGGCGTCAAGCCGCGGATGTAGCTCTCCTTCGCCATGTTGACTTCCTCCGGCGTCGGTTGCGTTGTCCGCATCTTGTCCAGTTCCTTGAACACTTCGGTCACCGACGGCGCGGTCGCATCCGTCTTCACCATCGATCCCACCATGAACGGTCCCTGGGCGCGTCGGAACTGGAAGTTCGTGAACGCCCCATAGGTGTAGCCGTGCACTTCGCGCAGGTTCAAATTGATGCGCGACGAGAACAGCCCGCCCAGGATGAAGTTCATCACCTGCACCGCCACGAAGTCCGGATTGTTCCTCGCCAGGCCGACCTGCCCGATGCGCAGCGCGCTCTGGTTCGCTCCCGGCTTGTCGACGATCACGATCCTCCGCGACGCCATGCTGTCAATCTTCAGTGGCGCCTGCCTGGTCGCTTCGCCCGTCCATCCGCCGAAGTACTTCTCCGCCAGCGCCTTCAGTTGCGCCGACGTGAAGTCCCCCGCCACCGACAGCGCCGCGTTCTTGGGCCCGAAACCCGCCTTGTAGAAGGTCATCATGTCGTCGCGCGTGGTCGCTTTCGTTGCCGCCTCGGTACCCGTATCGATGAATCCGTACGGGCTCTTGTCCCCGTACAACTCGTGATAGAACACCTTTGTCGCTAGCGTGTTCGGTTCGTCCTTCTGCTGCATCAGCGCGGTCAGGCGCCGCTGCCGCAGACGGTCCACTTCCTCCTGCGGGAACACCGGGTGCGTCGCTACATCCGACAGCAGGTCGAACATCTGGTCGGCGCGCCACGTCAATCCCGAGGCCGTCACCGTGGACGCGTCATAACTCGAGCCTGCATTCACCGAACCGCCGGTCATGGCAATCGCGTCCGCCAGCTTCAGTTCGCTGCCGCGCTGCTGCGTGCCTTCCATCAACATCGCCGCCGTGAACGACGCCAGCCCCGGCTTGTCTGCCGGATTCGCGTCGGCGCCCCGGCGCAACGCCAACTGCGCCGTCATGACCGGCAGCTTGTGGTCTTCCACCAGCAGCACGGTCAACCCGTTCGCCAGCGTGAACTGCTTCGGCGACGGCAGGTTCGGCACCTTCATCGTGCCGGGCTTCGGCGGATTCGCGCGCCACTCGTCGTTGCCCGGACCGCCCGGCATTGCCTGCGACGCCAGGTTCGGGTCCACCTTCCGCTGCGGGACGTCTTCCAGGTGCTTGTCGCCCGGCACGCCGTAGGTCACCACCCGCGAGCTCGCCGTCAGCGTCTGCGCGAACTTCTGCACGCTTGCCGCCGTCGCATTCGTGTACCGCGCCAGGTCCTTCGGCATGAATCCCGGGTCGCCGGTGTAATGATTGTAGGAATTGAGCATGTCGGCGACGCCGCCGAATCCGCCCAGCCGCTGCATGCCGGCGATGCGCTGCGTCACGATCGTGTTGCGCGCCCGCTCCAGCTCTTCCTGGGTCGGACCGGTCTTCTGGATATTCGCCAGCTCTTCCTCGATCGCCGCCTGCAGGTCTTCCAGCTTCACGTTCGGCTTCGCCGTCGCCTCAATCTGGAACACCGACCCCAGCACCAGCGACTGTTGGTTCACGCTCACGCTCTGCGCGATCTGCTTCTCGTACACCAGCTTCTTGTACAGGCGCCCCGACCGCCCTGCACCCAGCGCCGACGCCAGCAGGTCCGCCTCGGCGTCGCCCGGCTTGAAGATCGCCGGCGTCTGCCACGCCATGTACAACCGCGGCAACGTGATCTTGTCCGTCACCGTGATCTTCTTTTCCGCGGTGATCACCGGCTGCGTCGCCGTGAACTTGTCCGGCGGCGGTCCTGATGGAATCGGGCCGAAATATTTCTCCACCAGCG
>DAISJI010000027.1:11858-14210 GCA_036821585.1 Terriglobales bacterium | reverse complement strand
GTACTTGTCGGTCGAGAACTCGTAGAAGTTGTTGTAGTTGGTGATGTCCTTGTAGGGTGTCTGCTTTTCGCTGGTACTGAATCCGCTCTTGCCGAGATTCGGAATCTTCTCGTTCGCCAACGCGATCTTGGGCAGCGCGGCGGCAGCGGCAAGGGCGGCGGCGCCGGTCAAAAATGTGCGCCGGTCCAGGTACGCGGACTTGCCGGTGATTTCAGACGGACGAATATCCGAAGGCTTCCTGATAAGCATTTCCCACCCACCTATGTGCCTATCATTTTAGATAGGCAGTGCGCCGAAAAGTTTCAAATTCGCCAGATTCCGTGGCAATTAGAACGGGGCCAACTGCCCCGCAGTGGGCTCCGCTCAACAGTACCAGGGCTCGGACAGGTAGGGGATGGTGGCGCGGGCGGCGATGGCGGGCGCATCCGGCAGCGACAAATCCAGATTGCCTAATGCGGCCCGGGAGGCGAAAGCGCGAACGTCGTCAAAAACCTGCCGGCGGCTGAACTTCTGCGTGACCAGAAACTGTACCCGTTGCTCGAGGGCGCGCTGGAGTGCGTCCACGCGCGGGTCCGGGTGCGTCCAGCGGTAACAAAGCGCGGCATCGTCAAATTCGCGCAGGTGCTCACGAAACTCCGGCAGCTCGAGCAGCGGGGAAGCGGAGGTAATCAGAAGCCGCAAGCTCCACTGCACCGGCGCCACGTGCTCGACCAGGCCGATGCTGGCGATGGTATCGAGGAGGTCAAGATAGCCTTCCAGGGTAGTCTGCGGCATGAAGGCGACGAACGTCGGCGAGAGTGTCAGGCCGATTTCGCGGAACATTTCTGCAACTCGGAGAAAGTCGGCGCGCGTGTGGCCCTTGGCAAGCAGTCCGAGCACGCGGTCATCCACCGACTCGACCGCGCTGGTGACGAACGCACAGCCGGTGTCGCGCAGCACCGGCAGCGCATCCGCGTGTTTCAGCAGGTGCTCGATCTTGATGGTGGCGTCGTAGCTGAGCTGCGGGAACTCCTGATGCAACGCGCGCACGATGGCCAGCGCGTGCGCCGGGCCATTGAAGAAATCCGGGTCGCCGAAGGTGATGTGCTCGGCGCCGGCCGCAACCTGCTGACGGATGTCGGCCAGCACCACCTCCTGCTGCACCACGCGGAACTTTCCTTCGTAAACGGGAACGATCGGGCAGTGCCGGCACAGGTGCTTGCAGCCGCGCGATGCCTCCGTATATCCGCAGGTGCGCTCGGAACCGTCGGGCATGGCGAGCCGCGCGTACTGGTGCAGCGGGGGAAGCGACTGACGTTCGGGCAGGATGAATTCCAGCTTGTCCAGGCGCACCGGCGACGACGATGGTTGCCCCACCCTGGTCTCGCCCGTCTTTGGCGAGACAGGGTGGGGATTTGCGATGCCTTCCACGAACTCCACCAGCGCCTGTTCAAACTCGCCGCCCACGATGAATTCCACGCCGAGTGAGCGCAGCAGTAGCTCGTTCAATGGCGCGTAGAGTCCATAAGCCGCCAATCGCGCCGCAGGATTTACTTCCCGCACTCGTGAAATCAGCGGCGCCGAGATGCGTGTCGCCGTATGCATGGGTAGATAAAACGCCAGCACATCGGCGCGCAACACCGCCGCTTCGCTCAACTTATGTTGGGTGGTGTCGGCACACTCGACCTCGAAGCCGGCGCGGTGCAGCCAGGCCGCGGGCGACGCCAGGCCGAACGGCTGGCGCCCAAGTTCATAGGTCGAGATGAGCAGCACGCGCATAGAGATCAGAGTTCATCGTACTACGGCGCAGCGAGGGCAAGATGCCCTCACGACTGCCGGCAGGATGCCAGCGCTACGGTCACACCAGCGGCGCTACAATCTGTGCGTGAGCAAACTGCTTGCCCTGTTCCCGCTCGACGTCGTCCTGTTTCCCGACGCACCCCTGCCGCTGCACATCTTCGAGCCCCGCTACAAGGAGATGATTCGCGACCTTCTGGAATCGCGCGAGCCCTTCGGCGTGGTGCGCACCGCCGGCAGCGGGATCGAGCAGGTAGGCTGCACGGCGGAGATCGTCGCCGTCGCCAAGCAATACGAAGACGGCCGCATGGACATCGTCACCGAAGGCCGCCAGCGCTTCGAGATTGTGCAGGTGGATATGGGCAAAACCTACCTGCGAGCCGAGGTGCTGTACATCGTCGATGAACCCGATCACCCGCCGCAGGAGGACGTCGCGCGGCTGCTGGAGATGCAAAAGGAAATGCTGGAACTGTTGGGCGCAAACGCCGAAGTGCCGGACGCCGACGATCGTCAACTGACGCTCACCATCGCCGCCGCGATGCCCTTCGACCTGGAGATGAAGCAGAAGCTGCTCGC
>DAISJI010000027.1:0-11758 GCA_036821585.1 Terriglobales bacterium | reverse complement strand
TGATTTCCGCTTTGCCCCAGGTGAAGAGGATGTCGGGGTGATGTCCCTGCTGCTCGGCCACCTTGCCGACGCGGTTGACGAATGCAAGCGCCTTAAGAAAATCGGGGAATTCAAAGCGCCGGTGCAAATGGTGTCCTTTGACGACCTTCCACCCGGGCAGCTTCTTCTTCAGTGCCGACAGTGCCGCACCCTTCAGCGCCGGGACGTCCCCGCGACACGGTACACAGGTCTTGCTTGCCAGTTTCGACATGTTTTTCTCCTGACGAGCATTAGAGGCAGAATAAAGGAATAAGGATGCGCGATCGATGGCGGTAGGTCGTAGGCGGTAGGTCGCAGGTCGGATGAAGGGGGCCGATTCCGGGCTTCCAGGCCGACCTACGACTTGCGACCTACTACCTACGCGCGTCTCTACTGCACCATCTTTGCAATGTGGACCTCGAAGCCCGTCTTCGGCAGCAGCGAGGTCAGCTCGAAGACGCGATAGCCGTCGCCGGTGATTTCGGTTTGGCGGAAAACGCCGGGCTCGGTTTCCGACACCTCGCGCTTTCCCTCCAGCGAATCCACGAACGATTGCGCGGCCGCAACATCGATCCTGCTATAGGCGATGCGCGTCGTCATGGCTTCAGCGGCGTAAGAGCGCACCAGCTTCGGCCAGTAACGTTCGAGCAACTGCGGGCTGGCGAAGATGTCGGCCCAGACGATTTGTCCGTTCACCGCGGCAACGACTCCGACCGCATTTTTCGCGCGCAGCTCGGCAATCAGGCTCTTGTATTCGCGCGTGACCGGTTCGGCGATCTTGTCCACTTCCTTCTGTACGGCATCATTTCCCATCACGCGCGCATAAGAAGTCGTGCCGCGCAGTCCGCCAGCTACTCCCGCGGACATGCCTGCTACCGGCGCCGCGGCTGCCGCGACTTCCACTGCCTCATTCGCGCTCGAACGCACCGAATCCCACACCGCCTGCTGGTCCTTCTTCGCCATGGCTTCCCGGCGGACGCTCGGCTGCGCCATCTGCGCGCCCATGCTCTTGAACTCATCCGTCGCACCGGTCCAGCGCCCGGGCTCGACGCAGAAAACGCCCAAGTCCACCGGGTCACTGTGCGGTGGAATGATGCGGTCCTTGGCAATGACGCGGTCCTGCTTGCCGCCGGTGACGATTTCGCCCGCCAGCAGCAGCAGCGGCCGGTCGGAATTGTTGAGCAGCACCAGATTGTTGACCTGCGGCCCGCGCACCTGCGGCCGGACTTGCGGACGCCGGATCATCATCGGCAGTTGCCCGGCCTCGGTGACAATCACCTCACCCGACCGCACCCCCTCGTCGAGCGTGAGGAACCAGGAGGCATCGCGCGCGCTCGCCGCGACAATGGGAAACACCGTCAGCTTGCCCTGGCTGATCGGGGCAAGCACCTTGTAACGCGGGACCATGCCGGCGGTGGCCAGCAACGACGTCAGGCAGAGCAGAAAAAGACCTGCAAGTTTACGGAACATGGACGTTCTCCTTCAGGGGGAGCGAATCGCTAGCCGCTCCCGAGAGAAGAACGGGACCGCAGCGTGGCCTTGCAGAAAAAATCTCCGGCGCCGGTTGGGTTCGCAATCTGGTACGATTCGCCCGTCTTGAGCATGGGCGGGACACAGGCATCGGGGCCGCGCGCGATTCTGGCCGGGCTGGAATCGCTGGTCGGCGAACTCTACGAGCGCAGCGGAGCGGCCCGGTACGACTTGCCGCGCGCCGATTTTGCGGCGGCGCTGGAGCAGGTGGTCCGCAAGTACCTTTCCGATGCCGGCGATCCGCGGCGGACCTCGGAGTTTCTGGCCGGCTTGCGCGTGGAAGAACTTGCGCTTGCCCGGGCCTGCGCCGCCGGCAACGAAAAAGCGTGGGAGGAGTTCCTGACCCGCTACCGCGAGCGCCTGTTCGACTCCGCGCGCGCCATCACCAAGGACGATGCCACCGGGCGCGAACTGGCGGACTCGCTCTACGCCGACTTGTACGGAACCAACACGCGCGACGGGCAACGGGTCTCGAAATTGGCTTCCTATTACGGGCGCGGTTCGCTGGAAGGCTGGTTGCGCTCGGTGCTGGCGCAGGAATTCGTAAATCGTTACCGCTCGCATCGGCGCACGGTCAGCCTGGAAGAGAAGGAAGAAGACGGGGTACAGTTCGCGGCGGCGCCCGTCGAACCACAAGCGTCCGCGGACCCGAGGCTCGATGCAGCGACCGATGCGGCGCTGGCGTCGCTGGGCGCCGAAGAGCGATACATTCTGGCGTCTTATTTTCTCGATGGCAGGACGCTGGCGGAAATCGCGCGCACGCTCGGGGTTCACGAATCCACCATCAGCCGCAAGGTGGAGAAATTCACCGCCGCGCTGCGCAGGAAAACCCTGGACGAGTTGGCGGCGCGCGGCATGAGCCGGCGCCAGGCGCAGGAGGCGCTGGACGCCGACGTTCGCGACCTGCGCGTGGATGTTCGCGCGCGCTTGGCGCAAGATACGGCAGCAGCGCCGTTCTTAGAGAGTAAGAGGCGAAAGCAGTGAACCAGATTCCCGAATCCGCGCGGCGGCGCATGCAGGCACAAGCGGCCGGCGACCATCCGGACGCCGACCTGCTGGCCGCATTCGCCGAGCACACGCTCGCCGGCAACGAACGCGAACGCGTGCTGTCGCACCTGGCTGCGTGCACCTCATGCCGCGAGGTCGTGTCGCTCGCCATGCCCGAGCAGTCGGACGCGGAGGTGGTCGCGCCGGCGGCGCACGCCTGGTTTCGCTGGCCGATGCTGCGCTGGACGGCGGTGGCGGCGACGGTGGTAGTGGTCTGGGCGGCAGTGTCGGTGCTGGCGCCCCGCAAGCAGAACCAGGAAGTCTCGGCGCCCGCCCGGGAAAATGTTTCAACAGCCAGCAAAACTGAGCCGCAGGTGCCGCAGGAGTCAGTCGAAAAAAAGGAAACTCCGCCGCCAACCTCCGAGAAGAAATTTGCGGCGAGGGACGAATCCAGGCAGCGTGCCGATTCCGCAGTAGCTGCCAATCAACCGAAGACTCAGGCGCTACCGTCGGTCGCCGAATCGCGCAATGCCCAGATGGCCGACAAAGTTACCGCCGCCGAACAACCGGCAAAGCCGCTGGAAGCGGAAAGTGCGAAAACAAAAGCAATGAAGGTGGAGGGCGCGAAGGAAGACAATGCGCGCAAGGATGCATCGACACTGGATGCGGCAGCTTCCAAGGGCGCAGTCTCTGGCGGCGCTGCTGGAGGTGTGGTACGTGGGAACGTCGCGGTCACGGCCCAAGCTGCACCGGCTGCTCCTCCGCCTGCAACTCAGAATGAAGCGGTGAATGTGCAGAGGCAGACGGCTCCGTTGGGCGGACTTAGGACCGGCGCGCCGAAGGTTCTTTCGAAAGCGGGCAGAGCGGAAGAAGGAGCTGTACGGTGGCGTGTCTCGTCAACCGGCGCCGTGGAACGATCGGGCGACGGCAAGTCGTGGGTGAAAGTTGAAATCGATCCCGGCGTGACCTTCCGCGCATTGTCGTCCAACGGCGGCGACCTGTGGGCCGGAGGCACGGGCGGCGCACTCTTCCACAGCGCCGACGCCGGCCGTAGCTGGTCGCGCGTGAAAGTCGGCGACGAGGGGATGTGGGTGACAGATGCAATCACCGCAGTCGATTTCCCGAGCCCGCGCAATGGTTTCGTGACCACCGCATCCGGTGCGATATGGGCCACACAAGACGCCGGTCGGACCTGGCAGCGCCGCCAGTAGCCGCTCGCTATTCCGCGACTTTCTCCCTCCCGGGCTCATCTTCTTTATACTTCTCAGTTCACCAGGAGCGAGGATGGAGCGACGGATTCGGAAGACCGCGGTGCGCTTGCTTGCCATGATTGCTGTTGCGCTGCTGTGCAGCGCGGCGTCGGCCCAGGATGTTCCCACGCAGGACTTCGGCGCCACCGCGCTGGCACAGATGTTCCCGCGCCTGCGCACTACTGCCCGCCTGTTGCACACGACCGCCCATCCCGACGACGACGACGGCAGCATGCTGGTCTATATCGCGCGTGGCCGCGGCGTGCGCACCGTCATGCAGACGCTCAATCGCGGCGAAGGCGGCCAGAACAAGTTCGGCGCCGAATTGTTCGACGAGTTGGGCGTCCTTCGTACCCTGGAACTGATGGAAGCGGACCGCTTCTACGGTGTCGAGCAGCGCTTCACCCGCGTAGTTGACTTTGGCTTCTCCAAGAACGGTGACGAGACTTTCCAGAAATGGGGCGGACACGATGGGGCCCTAGCCGATATCGTGCGCGAGATCCGGCGCTTCCGTCCCGACGTGATCGTCTCCCGTTTCGACGGCAGCGGCCGCGATGGTCACGGCAATCACCAGGCCTCCGGCATCCTCTCGCGCGAGGCGTTCAAAGCCGCCGCCGACCCGGCACGTTTTCCCGAGCAGATCCGCGAAGGACTTCTGCCCTGGCAGGCGAAGAAGCTCTACATCGGCAATACGCCGCAGAACGAAGCCACGCTCAAGCTCAACGTCGGCGCCTACGATCCTGTCCTCGGCATGTCGTACGCGCAGTATTCTGTCGAGGGCTTGAAGTACCAGGCTTCGCAGGGAGTCGGCGGCTTCTCCGCGGCCCCAGGCGATGTCTACCGCAACTACAAGCTGGCGGAGTCCACCGTCGGGCAGCGCCAGGCTGAAGGTGATTTCTTCGATGGCATCGACGTCACGCTTCCCGGGTTGGCTGCGCGTTTAGGCAGTGACGAATCCAAGGCGCCGTTCCTCCGCCCAGCGCTCACGCAAGCCGACAAGCTGGTCGAGCAGGCGGCGGTTGCGTTTCGTCCCAATGACACCGCAGCGATTGCCCCGGCGCTCGTCGCCGCGCTCCAGCAGTTGCGCGATGCGGCACGCCAGCTCGATCCGCTCCAGATCGCGCCCGCCGCCAAGGCCGAGGTGCTGAGTGAACTTCAGGAGAAGCAGCGGCAATTTGCTGAAGCCATCAACCTTGCGCTCGGCACGACTTTGCTCGCTTCCGCGGACTCTCCCAATCCGCAGACCGGCTTTGGATTTTTCCGGCAGGAAGAAACATTCCGTTTCGCAGTTCCCGGCCAGACCTTTACCGCCACTGCACGCCTGTACAACCGCAGCAAGCTGCCCATCGAAGTGCGCGACATACAACTCGTCGCGCCCGCCGGATGGAAAGTCGAAAAGCTGAAGGCGGAAGGCTCGAAGCTGGAAGCCAACCAGCAGGCCTCCGCGCAATTCCGCGTCACCGTGCCCGCCGACGCGCAGTACACGCGTCCTTACTGGCATCGCGACGATCCGCAGGAAGCCGTGTACAAGATTGACCAGCCGCAATACGCGACCATGGCGCTGCCGCCCTGGCCTCTGCACGCGCGCGCGACCTACGCGCTCGGCGATGGCGAGAGTGAGATCGAGTCGGTCGTGCAGACAAAATACGTCGATCCTGCCAACGGCCAGACGCAGCGTCCGCTCGCCGTCGCGCCTCCGGTGTCGGTCTCGCTGGAACCCGCGTTGCAAGTGATCTCTACGCACCTCACCGGTACGGCGGAGGTAGTGGTCGGCGTGCGCAACAACGTGAACGGGGCAGCGCAGGCGAACGTGAAATTGCAGGCGCCGCCGGGTTGGCGAGTAGCGCCCGCATCTCAGCCGGCCCAGTTCGCCAGCGGAGGCGAGTTCAAGGACTTCCGCTTCACCGTTACTCCGCCGGCCTTGAAGGAAGGCGCCTACGACCTGAACGCTGTGGTGGATTACGACGGCAAGAGCTACAGCGAGGGCTTTACAACGATCGGCCATCACGATATCGGCGAGTTCAACTACTACCGCCCCTCGCGGCAGCGCATTAGCGCGGTTGAGGTGAACGTTCCCAAGGGGATCCAAGTCGGCTACATCATGGGCGCGGGCGACGACATTCCGGCGGTGCTGCAACAGGTCGGCGTCAACCTGCATATGATCACCCCCGCTGAATTGGCTTCCGGCGATCTCAGCCGCTTTCACACCATCGTCGTCGGCATACGGGCCTACGACGTCCGCACCGACATCCGTCAGTTCAACCGCCGCCTGCTGGAGTATGTCAGCAACGGCGGCACGTTGCTGGTGCAGTACGTCGCTGCGACCCGCGCATTTAATGACGGCCACTACGCTCCATTCCCGATGACGCTCAGCAATGAGCGCGTCACCGTGGAAGAGGCGCCGGTAAGTATTCTCGATGCCGCCAATCCGATCTTCCACACGCCCAACCGGATCACCGGGCGCGATTTCGACGGCTGGGTGCAGGAGCGCGGCCTCTACTTCGCCGGCCAGTGGGACGCGCAATTCAAGCCACTTTTGGAGTCGCACGATCCCGGCGAGCCGCCGCGGCAAGGCGGGTTGCTGGTCGCGCACTACGGCAAGGGACTGTACATTTACACCGGCTATGCGTTCTTCCGCCAGGTTCCTGCGGGACTACCGGGCGCGGTGCGTTTATTCGTGAACCTGGTGAGCGCATCGTCGGCGCCGGTGGACAAGGCCGCTCACTGATGGACCGCGACCGCGAGCTCGTCCGCGGCGTCGGACTGCTCAACGCCACCACGCTGAACATGATCGACATGATCGGCGTGGGCCCGTTCATCACCATTCCGCTCATTGTCGGCGCGATGGGCGGTCCGCAGGCGATGCTGGGATGGATCCTCGGCGCCGTCTTCGCCCTGTGCGATGGATTGGTCTGGGCGGAACTCGGCGCTGCCATGCCGGGCTCCGGCGGTTCTTACCGCTACCTGCAGCAGATTTACGGTCCCGGCAAGCTCGGCCGCCTGATTTCTTTCCTCTTTATCTGGCAGCTTTCGTTCAGCGCGCCGCTTTCCATCGCCTCCGGATCGATCGGCCTCGCCCAGTACGCAACTTACTTCTGGCCGGGACTGGAGCATACCTTCGGCGCCCGCGTGCTCACGCTGAATCTTCCTCTGCTGGGGACGCTTGAGGTGCGCGTGGCCGCGACCGCCGCCACTTTCCTCGCCATCGGCGTGCTCGTGACCGCGGTTTTTCTGCTCTATCGCCGCATCACCGCCGTCGCACGCGTCGCGAACTTTCTCTGGGTCGGCGTGATCGGAACCGTCGCCTGGGTGATCTTCGCCGGGCTCACTCACTTCAGCGCCGCGCGTGCCTTCAGCTTCCCGCCCAACGCGTTCCACCTCTCGCACGAATTCTTCATGGGTATGGGCGCGGCGATGCTGGTCGCGACCTACGATTATTGGGGTTATTACAACGTCTGCTTCCTCGGCGGCGAAATCAAGGACCCGGGCCGCACCATTCCGCGCGCGTTGATTCTCTCCATCCTGCTGGTGGCGTGCATTTACATCGTCATGAACATCTCGATTCTGGGCGTAATCCCATGGCAGGAACTGGACGCTGCGGCCAAGGCCGATACTTCGCGCTTTTACATCATCTCGACCATGATGGAGCGCGTGTACGGGCCGGTTGCCGCCGCCATCGTGACCGTGCTGATCATGTGGACGGCATTCGCTTCCGTCTTTTCGCTGTTGCTCGGCTACTCGCGCGTGCCCTTCGCCGCCGCGCAGGATGGAAACTACTTCCGCGCCTTCGCCGCCGTGCATCCGCGCTATCACATCCCGCACGTCTCCTTGATCGTGCTCGGTGCCGCCGCGGCGTGCGCTTGTTTCCTCAGGTTGCAGGACGTGATTGCCGCGCTGGTCGTGATCCGCATCATGATCCAGTTTCTGTTCCAGACCGTCGGCGTGATGATTCTGCGCGTGCGCCGCCCCGACCTGCCGCGCCCCTTTCGCATGTGGCTGTACCCGCTCCCCGCGCTGCTGGCGACCTTCGGATTCCTGTTCGTCGCCTTTGAGCGCAAGAATTTCCAGAAAGAAATCCGTTACGCCGCCGTGATTCTCGTTGCCGGCGTCCTTATTTACCTGTTCCGTGCCGCGCGCCGCCGCGAATGGCCCTTCGCCCATGCATCTTCCTGAACAGTTGCGTAACGCGGTCGCCGACGAAATTGCCGCGGTGGATCGCGCCGCACTGTCTCGTGCGACGGGGCAACTCTCGGACCGCTACCGCGCCGGCAAGTTTTCGGGAGCGATTGCCGGACCAGCGGACCGCGCCGCTTACCTTGCCACGCGCCTGCCCGCAACCTACGCGGCCAATATCGCCGTCTTCCGCGAACTTACCGCTCGGGTGCGGACGCCGGTGCGCTCGCTGCTCGATCTGGGTGCGGGGCCGGGTACGGCGATGTGGGCCGCGGCGGAAGCCCTGCCCGACATCGAAAGATTTGCCGCCGTCGAGCGCGATCCGGCGTTAATGGAGGTCGGCAGGCGCCTCGCCGCCAGTAGCGGAAATGCGGCGCTGCAGCATGCAAATTGGATACAAGCCGACTTTCGTGCTCTGCCAGATCTTGCGGCCCACGATGTTGTCGTCCTGTCCTACGCGATGGGTGAGTTGCAAGATCCGCTCGCGGCCGTCCGCTCGGCCTGGCAACTCGCCCGGGTTGCGCTCGTTTTAATCGAGCCGGGAACCCCGCGCGCTTTTGACGCCGTCCTACGTGCGCGCGATCTGCTCATCGAATCAGGCGCCCAGATCGCGGCGCCCTGTCCTCATCACAAGGCGTGTCCGCTCGCCGTCCGCAATGACTGGTGTCACTTCAGCGTGCGCCTCGAACGCACCTCCGAGCATCGAAGGTTGAAGGGCGGAGACCTGGGTTACGAAGACGAGAAGTTCTCGTACCTGATCGCGAGCAAGGTCGCGGGGAATCAGGCAAGCGCCCGCATCGTCCGTCACCCGCTCAAGCATTCGGGGCACGTCAAGCTGGCGCTATGTACTCCCGACGATTTGCAGCGGCCAACCATCACCAAATCGCAGAAGGAGCTTTATCGCGCCGCTCGTAAGGCAGAGTGGGGCGACGAATGGCCGCCACTGCACGAAACTTAACTGGCGCGGAGACCGTATCCCATCATTCTGTCTCTCGCCGCACGACCAAAGGAGTTTATGGACCGGGGTGCGCTCTTCGTTGCCGTAATTCCGCCGCTCGCCATTGGCGCGATCCTATATGAGTTCGCAGGTTCGCCTTGGGATGCGATGCGCATCACGGGCCTCGTGCTCGTCGCATTTGGCTTGTTGATGCTGACCGTTGCCCGCTTCCAACTCGGCAACGCGTTTTCGGTGACGCCGCAGGCGCGCATGCTGGTCACGCGTGGAATCTACAGCCGGGTGCGGAACCCAATCTACGTGTTCGGCACCGTCGTCATCGTAGGGCTGATCTTTTATTTCCGTGTGCCCATCTTTCTGCTTGTGCTGCTCATTCTGGTTCCCATGCAGGTTCTTCGCGCCCGTGCGGAAGCGAGAATATTGGAGCAAACCTTCGGCGACGATTACCGGCGATATAAGCGTTCCACTTGGTTCTAACTACCGCTTTAAATGGCAGTGGGACCTGCGGATGTAAAATGCGTCGTCTGTTTTGCCTGTGCTAGATTGAGCGTGCGGGCCCGTAGCTCAGCTGGTTAGAGCAGGGGACTCATAATCCCTTGGTCCCAGGTTCGAATCCTGGCGGGCCCACCAGGGTTCTCAAGCAATAGGTTGCCGTTGACTCGCGGCGCGAAGAACGTCCCCATCCTCCACCGAACCTGGGCGGCGGGTAAGGCAACGCCAATCCGAATCAGCCGGCAGTGACGCCCGCTGGGGTCAACTTGATTTCTTCGGTCGCAACCGATGCAGCTTGGAGCGCTTGCCGCAGGTCCGAAATAAGGTCTTCCACGTCCTCGATGCCAACCGAGTACCGTACCAGGCCATCGCTGAAACCGGCGGCGCGACGGTTTTCGGCCGACATGCTTGCGTGCGTCATGGACGCGGGATGCTCGATCAGCGTCTCGACACCGCCGAGCGAGACCGCCAGCGTCGCCACGCGCACGTGGTCCATCAATCGGCGGCCCGCCTCCAGGCCGCCCTTCAGATCGAAGCTGATCATGGAGCCGAAGCCCCTCATCTGCCGCTTCGCAATCGCGTGTTGGGGATGGGATTCCAGGCCGATGTAGAGGACCGTTTCCACTTCCGGCTGCTTTTCCAGCCAACCGGCGATCTGCATTGCATTCTGTTGTGCCCGCTCCACGCGAACGCCCAGCGTCTTCAGTCCGCGCAGCACAAGAAACGCCTGGTGCGGGTCCATGTTGCAACCCATGCCGATCATTACCGAGCGCAGGCGTTTGTAAATGGACTTCTCCTTCGCGATCAGCAGGCCGCCGACAACGTCAGCATGGCCGTTGATAAACTTCGTGACCGAGTGCAGTGAAACATCGGCGCCGAGATCGAGCGGAGTCTGCAAATACGGGCTGGCGAACGTGTTGTCCACCACCACCAGGCATCCGTGTTCGTGCGCAATCTTCGAGACGGCTTCGATGTCCGTCACTTGCATGGTGGGGTTCGACGGCGTCTCGATGTAGACGACCTTCGTGTTCGGCCGAATGGCGGCCCGGACCTGCTCCAGATCGGATGTATTGACGAAGCTTGCTTCCACGCCGAAGCGAGAAAATTCTTTTTCCACCACCACGCGGCTGGGGCCGTATACCGACGCCGTGCTTACCATGTGCACGCCGGCGCCCAACAAGGCCATGTACACGGTCGTGATCGCGCCCATGCCGGAGCTGGTGGCGATTGCCCCGCAACCATGCTCCAACTCAGCGACGTTCTCCTCGAGCGCGCGAATGGTCGGATTGCCGATGCGGGTGTAGATGTACCCCTCTTCCTCGCCGGCGAACAGCGCGGCGCCGTGTTCGGCGCTTCGAAATGCGAAGGTGGAGCTTTGGTAAATGGGAACGTTGACCGCGCCGGTTGGATCGGCCTTGTATCCCGCATGGATCAGCTTGCTGTTGATTCCGAGGTGCTTGGTTTCCACAGAGGAACCCTCCGCATTATGTGAACCTCCGAGTCTCTGGCACAACGACGCACCGCACAGTGATGGACGGCACAGGGTTCGGTGACGTGGGACGCCTGGCGCGGCCGGCGCCAGCACGAGTGCCGACCCGCCGACCGCGACAGGCACGGGCTTCTCCTCCGCCGGGCAGATCACACACGTGCGTGATCCGATTCCTTGAGCCGCGCCGCGCAACGGAGTACAGATGGAGTGCCGGGATGCGAACGCCTGCGTTCGCAATGCCTTGTGGGAGGTTACACATGTCACGTCACCGCGTACCGCGGTCCACGCTTAAGCTTTTCGCCGTCATCGTCCTTATCCTGATCAGCGTCAGTTACGTTTTGAGCCAGGGGCCGGGTGTCCAGATCAACGCAACTGCTCTGGCTCGATTCCGTCCGCTTCCGGCGACGATGGACTCACCGGGCAACCCTGCCACTCCGCCCAAGGTGAAACTCGGCCGCGTGCTGTACTACGAAACGCGGCTCTCCGCGAACCAGAAAATATCGTGCAATACCTGTCACCCGCTCGACGCCTACGGCGCCGAATCGAAGCCCGTCTCCACCGGATACAAGAACCAGAAAGGCACGCGCAATGGGCAAACTGTGTACAACGCTGCGGGACACTTTGTGCAGTTCTGGGATGGGCGGGCCCCGACCGTCGAGGAACAGGCAAAAGGACCCGTGATGAATCCGGTCGAAATGGGGATGCCTTCTGACACCGCCGCCGTCCGGATGCTGAAGTCCATTCCGGAATACGCGACGCTCTTCCAGGAAGCCTTCCCCAACGAACCCGATCCCGTCACGTTCAACAACATGGCGTTGGCGATTGGAGCGTTCGAGCGCGGACTGGTGACTCCGTCGCGTTGGG
>DAISJI010000026.1:0-14498 GCA_036821585.1 Terriglobales bacterium | reverse complement strand
AGCCTGCCAGTCCTGATAGCGGTCGCGCAGAGCGTAGAGGAAAGTGAAGCGCGTTTCGGCCCAGAGATGCAGGGCGCCGAAGCTGAAGGCGGTCGAGAGATAGAGGGCGATGGCGATGGCACTGGCGGCGATCAGGTAGGCGCCGACCAGGTTGAAGTAATGGATCATCGCGTCGCCGGTGATGCGGCCGAGCAATCCTTCGATGGGCAGCGCGCGCAGCCAGCGCCAGTGCCAGGGCAGAAGCGCGAGCAGGGCGCTGAAGAACACCACCAGGGCGGCGCCACCGATCATGCGTACGCCGGGAGCTTCCACCTTGCGGGAACGGAACCAGCGCATGCCGAGCATCCCCACGAACATCGGAAGCAGGAAAGCGGCAATACCGAGCACCTGGAGGAGGAGGTCGCTGCCGAAAGCGCCGACCACGCCGATCCAGTTGGCCGCTGGGCGCGAGGGCAGCGGCGCGGCGGCGGTGTTCAGGGACGGGTCGAGCGGTGAGTAACTGGCGAGCGCGAGGAACAGGAGGAGCGCGGAAACGAGCAGGAGAAAGCCAACCAGCTCGTTCAGCCGGCGATTGCCCGTAGGCGTAAAGGGTACCGAGACGAATGTCATGGGCGGGCGCGTTGCCGCGAGACCCACCAGAGCATAGGAATTATGCTCAGAAAGAGAGCGGATGCGCAATAGTAAGCTTGGGGAGGGAACCGAGGCTTAAAACGCAAGACGGAAGTGCCCGGTGTCTATTAAGGTTTCAGTTCATTCATGGCCTCTCCGGTACAAAGCGGGATAAAAGCGGAAAGTATCAGCCGCACGCCAGCGGCGTGGGTGTTTGGCGTCGCCATATTCCTGAGCGCGTTCCTGCTCTTTGAAGTCCAGCCGATGATCGCGAAGATGATCCTGCCCTGGTTCGGCGGCGCGGCGTCGGTGTGGACGGTGTGCCTGCTTTTCTTCCAAGTGACTCTGCTGGGCGGGTATGCGTACGCGCATTTCGTTTCGACGCGGTTGAGCCAGCGGATGCAGGCGGCGGTGCACGTGGCGCTCGTGGC
The DNA here is from genome assembly GCA_036821585.1 of Terriglobales bacterium. Classification (GTDB taxonomy): domain Bacteria; phylum Acidobacteriota; class Terriglobia; order Terriglobales; family Acidobacteriaceae; genus DAISJI01. Next base: position 13,458 of record DAISJI010000026.1, on the reverse strand, counting down.
AGTGAGCCTGGCCGCGCTGCCGATTATCCCGAGCAGTGCGTGGAAGCCGCAGGGAGCGGGAGATCCGGCGGCGCGGATTCTGCTGCTGCTGGCGCTGACCGTGGGGCTGCCGTATTTTGTGCTGGCGACAACCAGTCCGCTGTTGCAGGCGTGGTGGTCGAGAGAAAACTTCCCACCCTTCCAAAACCAGTCAGGGTGGGGCACCCGAAAGAGCCCATACCGGTTTTATGCGCTGTCGAATGCGGGTTCGATGCTGGCGCTGCTGAGCTATCCGGTAGTCGTGGAGCCGCGGGTCAGGACACACACGCAGGCAGTCGGATGGTCCGTCGCTTATGTGCTGGCGGCGATATTGTGCGCGTGGGTCGCCGTCTCAGTGCGGGGAAGTGCGGCGGCGCAGCCTGAGAAAGATTCCCTGGCGGAGCGTCCGCGGTGGAGTGTGCGAGCGCTTTGGATGACGCTGGCGGCGATTGCGTCGGCGCTGCTGCTGGCGATCACCAACCACATCTCGCAGAACATCGCCGCCGTACCATTCCTGTGGGTTGCGCCGCTCAGTTTGTACCTGCTCAGCTTCATCCTGTGCTTCGACAGTCCGCGCTGGTACCGGCGCAGCATTTTCTTGCGGCTGCTGGGCGTCGCGCTGGGAGGGCTGGCGTATGCGCTGAGCGACCAGTTCGGGCATGCGCCGCTTTCGGTGCTGCCGCCGATGTTCTGTGCGTTCCTGTTCGTCTGCTGCATGTTCTGCCACGGTGAGTTGGCGCGGCTGAAGCCGGACCCGAAATACCTGACCGGGTTTTACCTGATGGTGTCGCTGGGCGGTGCGCTGGGTGCGGTGTTCGTGGCGCTGATTGCGCCCCGCGTGTTCTCCAGCCTGACCGAATTACCGATCGCAGTGGGAGCCTGCGCGGTGGTTGCCGTCGTGGTGGTGGCGCGCGATCCGGAAGGTGTGTTCCGTCCGACTCAGCGGCGCGTTCACCCGATAGTCGTGGCCATCGCGGTGATCGCGACCGCAATCGTGGTAAGCCTGGTCCTCTCGTCGCGCGATACCTACGATTACACGCGGCTGAAGGCGCGGAATTTTTATGGGCTGCTGCGCGTCTACGACAAGCTGGCGAGCCTGTCGATCGACAAGATTCCGGATCCGGTGAACATATTCGATCCGCCGGACCCGCGCTTTCGCGAATTGGTGAACGGGACGATCAATCACGGACTGCAGTTCATGACGCCGTCGATGCGACGTTTCGCGACCACCTATTACTCGACATCCTCGGGCGTCGGCGTGGTGCTAATGCAGGAAGGGAAACGCGGACCCTTGCGGGTGGGAGTGATCGGCCTCGGCGCCGGCACGCTGGCGGCGTACGGACGCTGGGGGGACTACTACCGCTTCTACGACATCAACCCGTTGGTGATCGACGTGGCGAATCACCAGTTCACATTCTTGCGGGACTCGCTGGCGAAAATCGACATCGTGCCGGGCGATGCGCGTCTGTCGCTGGAGCGGGAGAGCGGGGACAATTTCGACATCCTGGCGGTGGACGCGTTCTCGGGGGATGCCGTTCCTGTGCATCTGCTTACACGGGAAGCCTTCGAGCTTTACTTTAAGCAACTGAAGCCGGGTGGAGTGCTGGCCGTGCACGTGTCGAACCGGTATCTGGACCTGGTTCCGGTGGTGCGCGGCGCGGCCGAGCGATTAGGCAAGAAGGCGCTGGTTATCAGCAGTGGGCCGGACGATGACAAGGAGATTTTCAGTGCGACCTGGGTGCTGGTCAGCGCGCAGGAATTGCCGTACCAGATGGAATTGATGAAGGCGGGCGAGGTCACGGTGTCGGAGGGGCCGCGGGTGGTGTGGACGGATGATTACAGCAGCGTGTGGAAGCTGTTGAAGTAGGTCACCTCAATGACCGCGCAGTGCCCAGGCGAGGACCATGGCGCCGGCCAGGATGCGGTAGATGGCGAAGGGGACGAAGCCGCGGGCACGCACCCAGTTCATGAACCAGGCCACCACGCCGTAAGCCACGATAAACGAGACCACGAAACCAATGGCCAACAGCGCCCATCCTTGAGCGCCGGTGGGAGCGGAGCCGATCGCGCTGCCCGCTTCACCTTGGCGGAATGACTTCAGAAGGTCGTAACCGGTGGCCGCGACCATGGTCGGGATCGACAGGAAAAAAGAAAACTCGAGCGCAGCGGAACGCGACATGCCAGTGAGCTGTCCGGCGGCGATGGTGGCCATCGAACGCGAGGTGCCGGGGAATACCGCGGAGAGAATCTGGCAGGCGCCGATCCAGATGGATTGCCCGAGCGACATCTGCTCCATTGAGTCGGTCGGGTGTCCGAGGCTGGTGAGCACGGCGCGGTTGTGTTCGTAAACGTAATCGATAATCCACATCACGACGCCGCCGATGATCAGCGCAGCGCCCATGATGGAGAGGCTCTCCAGGTGCTTGCCGATGATCTTCGTCATCAGGTAAGCGGGAATGGCGGTGACGAAGAAGGCGATGAAGGTCAGCGAGACCGGGTGGTCGAAGGCGGTGCGGTCGCCTTCGCGGCCGGAGGGGAACGTCTCAAGAAAGTCGAGAATGCGGCGCCAGAAATAAAGAGGCAGCGAGAGAATGGCGCCGAGCTGGATCACGATGGTGAACATCTTCCAGTAGCCGTTGGCGAGGTCGATGCCGAGCGCGGCTTCGGCAATGCGCAGGTGGGCGGTCGAGCTGACCGGCAAAAACTCGGTGAGGCCTTCGATGATGCCAAGGAGTACGGCGAGCGAGTAAGGATTCAATTGCGCTCCAAAGAACTACTGTAACTGATTTCCGAACGTCGGAATGTCCTGCTGCACCATGTAAAGCAAGGCTTGGGTGCGGGCGGCCCAGTCAGTTTGCGCGTAGGACGTAATAACGCGCTGGCAGAGCGCCTCGGCCCGCGCTTTCGCCTCCGCCACTTTCCCGCTCTTGCCTTCGTTTGGATAGATGGATACCAGAGCGGCACGGCGCCAGGCAGCGTTGTACAAAGCTTCGGGTACGGCGGGCGATTGCGGATGCTCCTCAACGTACTTCTCGTAAATCTCCGCTTCCTTTTCGGGACACTTGGATTCGGCCTGCCAATCGCCGCAGACCTTGTTGTCGATCATGTGGAAGTCGGCGAGGTCGGACCATTTGGTGTGCGGAAATTTCTTCCTCACTTCCTTCATCAGCTCTTCGTCAATGCCTTCGCCGCGCCAACTGGCATCGCGCTGCCGGGCCGAGGGGCGGGAGAAGACGTCGATCTTGTCGAGCTGCCAGCGAATGTCGGCCGCGCGATAGAGCGCCTCGCCGGCGAGCGGCGACTGCGGGAAATATTCGAAGCAGCGATAGTAGAGGCGGAGAGCGTCGGTATCGGCGCCTTTGCGTCCGCCGCGTCGGCTGGCCTCAGCTTCGGACGAAACCGCCTCGCCGAAAACGATTTTGTCTCCGCTGGGCGTGTTCGTGCGCACGATGCCCTTGTCGATCAACCAGCCGCTGACGTCTTTCTCCTCGCCGGTGTAGCGGTTCTGGCTGAGCATGGCCAGCACGTGGATCCAACCCTTGCCGGGATTTTCGAGAATGGCGACCTCGCGTCCGCGCTGCAGCTCACCAACCTTGGTGGAGTCGGATGCGGGGAGGAGGTAGATCTGCGCGGAACGGACCATGATGCCGCGCACCGTCTCGGCGGCGAAGCAGGGAAGGGCGAGGATAACGATGCTTGCGAGAACGAAGCGTTTCATAACCGTGATGAAGGATAACAATTGTCGGTCGCAGGTGGTAGCCCGCAGGTCGGGCTGGATGGTCGAAACACCCCGGCCTGCGGCTTACTCCGCGAGAATTTTCGCCAGCAGCGCCGGCTCCACGTTCCCGCCGGTGATGACGGCGACCACCTTTTTCGCCGCTGGAAGCTGGGCGGCGTGCTTGATGTAGGCGGCAAAGGTGACGGCGCCGCTGGGTTCGGCGACGAGCTTGGCGTTCATGACCATCAGGCGCATGGCGTCGGTGATATCGGACTCGCTGACGGTGACGACGTCGTCCACGTAGGCGCGGATGTGCTCGAAGTTAATCTCGCCCACCGATTGAGTGCGCAGGCCGTCGGCAAGAGTGCGGGTCACCTCTTCGGCGGAGAGCTGGACAATGCGGCCGGCACGAAAACTTAGTTGCGCATCATTGGCCAATTCGGGTTCCACGCCGACCACCTTCGCCTTCGAGCCGCTGAGCTTGATCGCGCTGGCGATGCCGCTGATGCTGCCACCGCCGCCGATGGGGACGAGAACGAGTTCGACATCCGGCAGGTCCTCCAGGATTTCCAGCCCAATCGTGCCGGCGCCGGCAATGATCTTTTCGTCGTTATAGGGAGGAACCACCACGTAGCCGTGCTCGCGGGCGAGCTCCTCGGCGCGCGCCTTGCGTTCGGAACTGGCGGGTCCGACGAAGACGATTTCGGCGCCCATCGCGCGGGTGCTGTCGATCTTTACCTTGGGCGCGTTGTTGGGCATCACGATGACCGCCTTCACGCCGAGGGCGCGGGCCGCGTAGGCGACGCCTTGCGCGTGATTGCCGCTGGAGTAGGTGATGACGCCGCGACGGCGCTCGGCGTCGGGGAGCGAGCTGATCTTGTTGTAGGCGCCGCGCAGCTTGAAGGAGCCGATCGGTTGCAGGCTTTCCGGCTTGAGAAAGAGCTCGCGCGAAGGATCGTGATGCGGGCAGGGAATCAAAGGAGTGCGGGCGGCAACTCCGCGCAGTCGCTGCTGGGCCGCCTTGATGTCAGAAAGAGTAACGATGGCGCACCTCTTGACAGTAACGAGTACCGAGTAACGAGAATGAAAGATTATAGTTCCTGCCGCATGCTTCCGAACGGAACCGCCGGGCGTCCAAGCGCGTATCACTGGCTGGAGGTGGTGTGTGCGCACAAAACCGGGAATTCTTTTCATTGTCCTGCTGGCGTTCACGGCCGCGGCGAGCGCGGACGACTGGAACCGCGCGTACAAGGTGCAGGGGCGTTCGCAGTTGGTGGTGGACGCCGACGACGCCAACGTGACCGTCAACAGCGGCGCCGATGGCAGCGTGCACATGAGCGTGCACACACAGGGCTGGCGGATTGCGCCGGACGAGATCGAAGTGAATGCGCGGCAGGAAGGCAATCGAGTCGAACTGACGCTGCGCAAACACAGGTCGGGCCTGCTCGTGCACTTTCATACCTCGCTGGAAATCCGCGTGACCCTGCCCGCGGGAAGCGACCTCGACATCCACACGCGCGACGGAAATCTCGAAGTAAGCGGGATCAAGGGAATGCAGAAGCTGCGTACCGGCGACGGCAACGCCGAACTCCGCGGGGTGGAGGGATCGGTCGATCTCGATACCGGCGATGGCAATCTCGACGTCGACGGCCGGTTTGAGGCGCTGTCGCTGCACACGGGCGACGGCAACATCGACGCGGTGGTGAGAAGCGGCTCGGCGATGAAGGCGAGTTGGACGCTGCGGACCGGCGACGGGAACATCCAACTGCGCCTGCCGGAGAATTTTGCCGCCGACGTGGACGCACACACCGGCGACGGGCATGTGCGGTCCGATATTCCGATTACGGCAAACGTAACGACCGGCCGCGAGAATGACCTGCGCGGGAAGATCAACGGCGGCGGGCAGACGCTGTCGATTCGGACGGGCGACGGAGGGATTGAGATTCGGCGGTAGCGCATTCCTTTGGAAATGAAGAATGAAGAAGTCAGAATGAAGAATGGAAATCGGGCACCACTCCTGCTCCTGATTCCATTCTCGGTTACTTCTTACTGCATTACTGCAACAGGGAACGCACGCGAATGGTGTGCGGGATCTGGTGCAGTTTTTTTATGAGGTCTTCACCGAGTGCGGCGTTGACGTCGTAGATGGCGTAGCCCAGTTCGCCGCGCGTGTCGAGCACCTGGCGCTCGATGTTGATGTTGCGCTCGGCCAGGACTTCGTTGATGTGCAGCAGCATGCCGGGCATGTTGCGGTGCAGGTGCGTCAGGCGATGGGTTCCCGCCGCCAGGTCAAGATGGCATTGCGGCAGGTTGACGCTCATCAGGGTATTGCCGGTCTGCGCGTATTCCACGAGGCGCGAACTGACGAAACGTCCGATGTGTTCCTGCGCCTGCTCGGTGCTGCCACCGACGTGCGGCGTCAGGATCACATTGGGCAATCCTTGCAGCGGAGTGGCGAAGGAGCCGTTCCCTTCGGGCTCCTCGGGATACACATCAACCGCTGCGCCGCCGAGCCTGTCGCTGCGCAGGGCGGAGGCGAGCGCGTCGTAATCCACCACCGATCCGCGCGCCAGGTTCAGGAACAACGCCCCGGGCTTCATGCGCTGAAATTGTTGCTCAGCAAACATGCGCGCGTTCTGCGGGCGGCCGTCCACGTGCACGGTGACGATGTCGGCCGCCTGAAGCAGGTCGGGAAGCGAAGTGCGCTTGGCGTTGCCACGGGCGAGGACTTCGGCGACGTCGTGAAAGATGACGCGCAGGCCGAGGGCTTCGGCCAAATCGGAAAGCTGCGAACCAATCTTGCCGTAGCCGACGATGCCGAGGGTAAGGCCGCGGACTTCGTGACAGCCGCTGGCGGACTTTGTCCAGTCGCCGCGGTGCAATTCGGTGCTGGAGGCGAAGACGCGGCGCGCCAGCATGATGATCTCGCCGAGCGCGAGTTCGGCGACGGAGCGGCTGTTGCTGTGCGGGTCGTTGAAGACGGCAACACCGCGGTCGCTGCAGGCCGCGCGGTCGATGCGGTCCACGCCGATGCAGAAGGCGCCGATCGCGAGCAACTCCGGAGCGCGTTCGATCAAGCCGCGAGTGATGGGCGTCTTGGAGCGGACACCGAGGATAGAGACGCCGCCGATGCGCTCCAGCAGGGCCGCTTCGTCGAGCGCGCTGGGGACGGTCTCGACGGTGAAGCCGCGGCGCGCGAACAACTGGGCTGCGATTCCGCTGATGTTTTCCAGCAGCAGGACCTTCACGATGCCTCCGGGAAAGGAGAGTTTACTGTGAATCGGCGGATGGCGGGCAATTCAGCCGGTAACACGGTGGAAAACCTGTGAATTCCTGCCAGAATAATTCACAGGCGCAACCATGGTGGTCGTGCGAGAGTACCTTGATTGCACCGGATTCCAATGGCAGAGATACGTCCATTTCGCGCGCTGCGTTACGACACCAGCAAGGTACGGCTGGAGGACGTGGTCACACAGCCGTACGACAAGATCACGCCGGCGATGCAGAATGGATATTACGAGCGGCATCCGGCGAACTTCGTGAGATTTGAACTCCCGCTTCCGCACACCCAGGACGTTTATGAAGGAGCGCGGGAGTTTCTGGCGCAGATGCGGCGCGAGGAAGTGATCCGGTTGGAGGAAAGGCCTGCGCTGTACGTGTACGAACAGGAGTTCGCGCATCCGGTGGAGGCGGGCAGAAAATTGAGCCGCCGGGCACTGATCGCGCTGGGACGGTTGCACGATTACGATGACGGAGTCGTTTTTCGCCACGAGCAAACGCTGACCGGCCCGAAGCAAGACCGGGAGCAGTTGCTGAAGACGACGCGGGTGCAGTCGGGCCTTCTGTTCCTGATGTACGACGATCCGGCGCATACGGTAGAGCAGTTGCCGGCCGAGGATGCGGTCGAGTTCGTGGACGACCTGGGCGTGAAGCAGCGGCTGTGGGCGGTCACCGATCGTGACACGATTCGCCAAATCCAAAACACTTTTGGCGGGCAGGCGCTGTTTATCGCGGACGGACATCATCGCTACGAGACGGCGCTGGCGCTGCGGCGCAGCCGCGAGGGGAAGTATGCCGAGGATTTCGCGATGATGGCGCTGGTGAACATAAGCTCCGAGGGGTTGGTGGTGCTGCCGACGCATCGCGCGGTGTTCGGGGTTGCGTCCGACAGATTGCGCGCCTGTATGGAGCGGCTGACCTCGGAATTCGGGATGACGCGGCTGGAGTCCCGCGCTCCGGCCGCGCTGACGCAGGCGTTGCGAAGTACCAGGCAGGAGCGATTTGCCGCGGTGGTGGTGTCGGCGGACGCGGCCTACTTGCTGGACATCGAGCGCGCAGCATTGGAGCGGTGCTTCCCCGGGCACTCGTTCGAATTGGATGTCGAGGCGCTGCACGCCTTGTTCGCGGAGTTGCTGGGGATAACGGCAGCCGACGTCGCGGAGCAAAAACATGTGCGCTATCACCGGTATGCGGAAGAAGCGCTCAAGGACCTCAAGGAGGGTGCGCAGGCGGCGTTCCTGATCCGGCCGGTACCGATTGACGTGATTCGCGACCGTAGCCTGCGCGGGGCGCTGATGCCGCAGAAGTCCACCGATTTCTATCCCAAGATGAACAGCGGGCTGACCATGTATTCGTGGGACGAGTCGTTTCCCGCGCCGAGAGGAGCCTCGATCTAATGTTGCGCAAGACGCGCCTGTTCACGCCGGGCCCGACGCCGCTGTTGCCGGCGGCGCAGTTGGCCATGGCGGCCGCCGATCTGCACCATCGCACGCCCGAGTTTCGCGCCATGTTCACGCGCGTGAGCGAAGGACTGAAGGAGTTCATCGGAACGAAAGAGGATGTGATCGTGCTGGCGTCGTCGGGGACAGGCGCGATGGAGGCGTCGGTCGCAAACCTGGTGAACGCGGGCGATGCGGTGGCGGTGATTACGGCGGGGAAATTCGGCGAACGCTGGGTCGGAATCTGCCGCGCGTTCGGGTGCAATGTGCGGGCAATCGCGGCCGAGTACGGGAAAACCATCTCACGCGAAGCGCTGCGAGACGCGATCACGCCGGAGTTGCGCGCCGTTTTCATGCAGGCGACGGAGAGTTCAACGGGCGTGCGCCACGATGTTGCAGCGGTCGCCGAGATGATCGCCGGTTCCGACACGCTGCTGGTGGTGGATGCAATTACGGGGTTGGGGACGACGGCGCTCGACGTGGACGGAAAGATCGACCTGTTGATCGGCGGGTCGCAGAAAGCGCTCATGTGTCCGCCGGGATTGTCGTTCTGTTCGGTGAGCGAGCGCGCGTGGGCGCGGATGGCCGAGTGCAGGCAGCCGCGGTACTACTTCGATCTGCGTCGCGAGCGCAAAGTGCAGGCCAAGGGCGAATCGGCGTTCACGCCGGCGGTGGCGCTGGTGGCAGCCATGGATGCGGCGCTGGCATACGTTGGAAAGATGGGAGAGGGAAGCGTTGCGCGCGGGCGCGAGGCGCTCGTTGAAAACGCCGAACGGCTGGCGGAGATCACCCGCGCCGCCGTCGTTGCAGGTGGATTGGAGCTGTTTGCGCCGGAGAGTCCGGCGGCGGCGATGACTGCGGTGAGGGCGCCGGCGGGCGTGAGTGCGACCGAGATCGTGAAGCGCCTGAAAGCGGAGTTCGGCGGCATTGTGTCCGACGGCCAGGGCGAAATGAAGGGCAGCATGTTCCGCATCGCGCACCTGGGGTACTTCGATTACCTCGACACGCTGGGACTACTGGGAGCCCTGGAGCAGGTGCTGGTGGCGTTGGCGCCGGGAAAGTTTGAGTTGGGGAAGATGGTCGGGGCGGCGCAAAGATCGCTCGTCTCCGGTCGCGACTCGGCTCCAGGCGTTGCTGATGAAGCTTAGGGCGAAGCAGTGCTGTCCGTCTCGCGCGGAACGAGCGATCTCGGGAGACGCAGCGCGGCGTTCGGGCGGAGCTGCGCCGCAGTTCTATCCTGCCGAGCAGCTTGCTTTGTTCTGGCAGCGCGCGGATGCGGAGCGACTACTTCTCTACCGCAAGGGCCGGCTGCGCTAACGTGGGCAGGTCGACCGATCCGGGGTGCTTACTTTCCTGGATATGGTCCCAGACGAGTTTATCGGCAAGCCAAACCGCCTGGCGGTCAGCAAGACTCCGGTCCTGGTAATTCGAGCGGTGGCCAATCTGGAACTCGGCGCCGCAATCGCCACACACAACGACGGTCATGACCGTGAAGTTGGGCGAGCCGGGCGGCATGCGGTTGCGCACGCGCTTGGCGATTCCTTGCGGGCCGAACTGTTCCGCAGCAGAGTGCATTACCACCTAGAGTCGCGGTGCCCGCCCTGACCCCCGCCGCGTGGCGGCCGGTCAGTCTTGGGGCGCGCTTCGTTGACGGTCAACGGACGACCGCCCGAATCGCGGCCGTTCAATGCGCCGATGGCGCTAGCGGCCTCGGCGTCTTCGGTCATTTCGACAAAACCAAAACCGCGCGAGCGGCCGGTGTCGCGGTCGGTTACCAAGGTGGCGCTCTCAACCTTGCCGTAGGGCTCGAACATCGAGCGAAGCTCTGCTTCCGTCATGCTGAATGCGAAGTTACCAACGTAAATCTTCTTCATAAGTAAATTCCTGCGATTGATTGGTGCGAGTCAGAATGCGGACCGCGGCTGCTCAATCTGTTCGGCTAAGGGGAGGACAACCTCAGATAGGCTGACTTAGTTCAGGGGATCTGATCGAGGGAGTAACCGATACCTCATTCTTTACGGTACGCCCTGTCGGAGGGTGAGTCAAATTTTGGCCCGCGGCGTGCTGGGAGCCTGCAAGGAAAAAGAACGAATCGGCCGCCGCGAAAGAAGGCGCTGAGTCCCCCAAGAAGGCAACGTGTGACCCGGTGAAGTGAGGTTCAAAGTCCCTTCAGGTAAGCGAGCAGGTCCCGCATCTGCTCGGGCGTAAGGGCGTTCTTGAATCCGGGCATGAGGCCGCCGCCCTGGCGGATCCAGGTCTCAACATTCGTGTCGTTTACCGGCGCGCCATCCGGCAACGTCTTTTTCTTATACAAGCCGAGAAGTCCGGGACCGACCTTCTTCTCTGCCGTGGCGTTGTGGCAGACGGCGCAGCCGCGCTGAAAGAGATCCTGTCCGCGGGTCGGATCGCCGGAGGATGGAGCTTTCGCGCAACCGACGAGAAAAACGATCAACGCAAGGGGCGCAAGGGTACGCAAAGAAAAATCCACCACAGCGGACACGGAGGCGCACAGAGAGGAGTTGGAGAGCGATCGCAAACCGTATTTTCTCACGGACCGGGAGGAAGTGCGCCGAAGACGGGAGCATCGATGGTGTGCTCGCGCTGCTGCCGGGCTGCCAAATGACGCGCGCGGAAGTGAAGCATGGCGCGCTCGCCCCAGGCGCGGATGAAGTAGTAATTCAGGGTCGCGCCGATGGCGGAACTGAGGATGGGCACGACGCGCCCGGCAATCTTTTCCGCGACTTCCTTGCCCGCCTGCGCGGCAATGGCGTTGATCACGCGCGGAACAAAGCGGCGCACCACCTGGCGTTCGACCAGTTCGCGCCCGACATCCACACCCGCGGCGGTGGCGGCGGCGACCCAGAGTTCCGACTGCTCGTCTTCGGTGGTGAACTGGAAACCATAAAGCAAACTGAGCTTCTGAATCGTTCGCACCGTGATGCCGGCGAGGATGCCGAGGTCGGGCAGGATGGTGAAGATTCCGCCCAGCCCCAGGCCGGCGCCTTCCACCGCGGCGAGCTTCTGGCTGGCGCGAATAATGTTGAGGGCGACGTCGTCGAGCTGCTCCACGGGCACGGAGAAGACGCCATCGAAGGTGCTGATGGGGAGACCGTATCCGGTGCGGAGCTGGAGGCGGAAGTTGTCGGGGTCCACCTTGACGGTCTCATAGGCGCGCATGAATCCATTGCGGAGCGCGGACTCGACGCGGTGGCGGAGCCAACTTTTCATCAATGACAGATTAAACCAAAGCTTCGGAAAACGGGCGTTGGGCTTCTGGCAATCGGCATTAGAGGAGTTGCATGTCTACTAGTACCGTTGCTAAAGCCGAATGCCTCTCGTCGCGTGTTAGCATCAGAGGTTCACGATGCCCACTGGAAAGCTACAGATCGTTGCGCTCGGCGGACTTGGCGAGTTCGGCATGAATTGCATGGCCATTCGCTGGGGTGACGACATCATCGTCATCGACGCCGGCCTCATGTTCCCTGAGTCGGAATTGCTCGGCGTGGACATTGTCGTTCCCGACATCACCTACCTGCTCGAGAACCGCAAGCACGTGCGCGCGATCGTGCTGACGCACGGCCACGAGGACCATATCGGCGGCCTGCCCTGGGTCCTGAATGAGCTGAATGTGCCGGTGTACGGCACCGAGTTCACGCTCGCCTACGTGGAAGACAAGCTCGACGAGCACGGCCTGCTCGACGACGCCGAGCTCATCGACCTGGTTCCCGGGCAACGCGTCACCATCGGGCCGTTCACCATCAATCCCATCCGGGTAACGCACAGCCTGGTGGATTGCGTGGCGCTGGCGATCCATACACCGCTCGGGGTCATCATTCACACCGGGGATTTCAAGGTCGATCCCACCCCGACCGACAATCGCCTGTTCGACCTGCACACCTTCGCCGAGTACGGCAAGCAAGGCGTGCTGGCGCTGTTCCAGGATTCCACCAACGTCGAGCGCGCCGGATATACGCCAAGCGAGCGCGCCGTGGTGCCGCGGTTCGAAGAAGTATTTGCGCGCACGAAGCGGCGGCTGTTCATTTCCTGCTTCTCGTCGTCGATCCACCGCATCAAGCTGGCGATCGAACTGGCGCACCAGCACCGGCGCAAGGTGGCGCTGATCGGCCGCAGCATGAACGACTCAACCGAGATCGCGCAGGACCTCGGCTACGTGGAGATTCCCGACGGCACGCTCATCCATCCCGGCGAGATCAAGAACTTCCCGCCGGAAAAGGTGATGGTGCTGATCAGCGGGACGCAAGGCGAGCCGATGTCGAGCCTGTCGCGCGCGGCGGTGGACAATCACAAGCACGCCAAGATCGAGCCGGGCGACACCGTGGTGCTGTCGTCGCGCATCATCCCCGGCAACGAGAAGGCGATCTTCCGCGTGATCGACCACCTCTACCGGCGCGATGCGCACGTGATCTACGAGGACGGAAGCAGCGGCGCGCCGATCCACGTCAGCGGCCACGCCAGCCAGGAAGAGCTCAAGCTGCTCATCAACCTGGTGAAGCCGCGCTACTTCATTCCCATCCACGGCGAATATCGGCAACTGAAGCGTCACGCCGAGCTGGCGGCGAGCATGAAAGAGGCCGTCGGGTCGGTGATGATGCTGGAAAGCGGCCAGGTCCTGGAGTTCGACGAACTGGGCGCGCGCAAGGCTGGCGAAGTGCCGGTCGGGCGCGTGTGCATCGATTCGGGCTCGCGCGGCGACGTGGTCGAAGACATCATCATCAAGGACCGGCGGCACCTGAGCGAGGATGGTATTGTGCTGCCGATCATCGCCATCAACAAGCTGACCGGGAAAGTGGAGTCGGCGCCGGAGATCGTGATGCGCGGCTTCGCGGCGGCGGGCGCGGATAACGGACTCATGACCGGAGCGCGCAACATTATTACGCAGACGCTGGAGCAGTCCACCGACGAAGAGAAGAAAGACTGGGGACTGATCAAGGAAAAGATCCGCCAGGACCTGAAGCGCTACATCGTGAAGAACACGCAGCGCCG
>DAISJI010000025.1:12492-14550 GCA_036821585.1 Terriglobales bacterium | reverse complement strand
CCGAGCCATCCGAAGATGAAGGTGCGGTGATTGGCCAGCAGCTTCCACGGCATCATGGCGACGCCCATCACGCAAGTCATCATGCCGCCGGTCTTGAAGCTGATGCGGCGCGGCCAGAGATTCGAGAAGTCATTCGCCGGCGAGACCACGTTGGCGCCGATGTTGACGTTCAGCGTGGCCAGCAGGATCGCCAGCAGCGCGATCACCACCGCGATCGGCGAGTGCATGCGGCCGAGGAGTTGGATCGGGTCCCAGATGGCCGTGCCGTAGATGACGACCGTCGCCGAGGTGACCGCCACGCCGATGAAGGAATAGAACGTCATGGTCGTGGGCAGCGCGATGGCCTGGCCGATCATCTGCGCGCGCTGGTTCTTCGCAAAGCGCGTGAAGTCCGGTACGTTGAGCGAAACGGTCGCCCAGAATCCAACGGCGCCGTTTAACGCGGGAATGAAGAACTTGAGGAAATCGGAGAAGTTGGCAAACTGCGAAGGCGCGGAGAGCATGGGGCCAAAGCCGCCGGCGCTGCGGTAAGCCCAGCCCAGCAGTACCACGCCGACAATCAGCAGGATGGGTGCGCTGATGCCTTGCAGGATGCGGATGTACTCGATGCCCTTGGCGATAACGGCGACGTTAATCGCCCAGAACGCCATGAAGCAGATGGCGGTGCCGTTGGGTACGTTTCTCCATGCCGGCCAGAGGATGGAGAGCAGCGAGTTGATGGCTTCGCCGCCGATCCACGTTTGAATTCCAAACCATCCGCAGGCGACCAGGGCGCGGAGCACGGCCGCGACGTTGGCGCCAAGTACCCCGAACGACGCGCGCGCGAAGACCGGGAAGGGAATACCATAGCGCGCGCCGGGATGCGAGTTGAGCAGCATGGGCGCCAGCACGATGGCGTTGCCGATAAACACGGTCGCCACCGCCTGCTTCCAGTTCATCCCGCCCTGGATGAGCGAGGCGGCGAGCATGTATGTCAGGATGTTCACCGACATCGAGACCCACAGCGCGGCGTAGTTGTAGGTGCCCCAGGTGCGCCGCTCCGGCGGGACGGGTGCGAGGTCTTTGTTGTAAAGCGGCGAGTCTTCTATGCGCTGCTTGGCGCGAGACGCCATCCTTACCCCTAACTTGTGAGTACAACCCTACAGAAGGGACCCGGCACTTTTGGGCCCGGGTTACCCGGGCTTATGTTGCTGATTCCATTAGGTCGGCCAAAAAACTACTAGTTAACAGTTACCAGATGGATAACAGGTCTCAGGCCCCCACCGCCACCGCCTTGTTCGCCACCGCTGCCATTGCCTTGTCCATGGTGCGCAGCGCGACGTCCACGTCGGCCTTGCTGATGTTGAGCGGCGGTGAGAGGCGAATCACGTTGCCCACCATGCCGCCCTTGCCGATGAGCAGTCCCTCGCGGCGGCACTCTTCCATGAACTGGTTGGTTGCTTCCGGCGCCGGTTCCTTGGTGTCGCGGTCCTTGACCAGTTCGATCGCCTGCATCAGGCCCATGCCGCGCACGTCGCCGATGAGCGCGTGCTTGTTCTGAAGTTCGCGCAGGCCGTCCTGGAAGTACTTGCCCGTGGTCGCCGCGTTCTCCAGCAGGTTCTCCTCTTCGATCACCTGGATGACCGCGCGCGCGGCGGTGCACGACACCGGATTGCCGCCGAAGGTCGAGATCTGGAGGCCCTTGAAGCTGCCGGCAATCTCGGGCGTGGTGAAAGTGGCGCCGATGGGGACGCCATTGCCCAGGCTCTTGGCGGCCGTGATCATGTCGGGCACGACTTCCCAGTGCTCGATGCCGAACCACTTCTTGCCGGTGCGTCCCCAACCGGTCTGGACTTCGTCGGCGATGAACAGCCCGCCGTACTCCTTCACGATCTTGACCACGATCTTGAAGTACTCGGGCGGCGGCGTGATGAATCCGCCCAGTCCCTGGATCGGTTCCGCCATGAACGCCGCGATCCGGCCGGAGGTTGTGGTCTGAATCACGGCTTCCACGTCGTTCGCACAGGCGACGTCGCACGAGGGATACGTCTTGTCGAGCGGGCAGCGATAGCAGTACGG
>DAISJI010000025.1:11212-12392 GCA_036821585.1 Terriglobales bacterium | reverse complement strand
GCCTCATTCGGCAGCACGGTGGAGGCGTGTTGGAGGCGCTTGGTCTGCGCGATGATCTTGTCCGTGACCTTCGGGTTCGCGTGGCCGACCGAGATGGTGACGATGCCGCCGAAGAAGTCGAGGTACTGCTTGCCGTCGGCGTCCCACAAGTACTGCATGCTGGCGTGGTCGGTGACCAGCGGTTCGGCGAAGTATGTGCTGACGGAAGGGAAGAGGTATTCCTTATATTTGCGGATGATTTCGTCGCGTGTCATGTGTCCTACTTTCCCGCGGCGACGGTGCGCCCGCGGCCGGATTGTTCGGTGATGGGTTCGTAGGAATCGGGCCGGCGGTCGCGGAAGAACTGCCACACCTGCCGGACTTCCTGGATCATGTCGAGGTCGAGATCGGCGACGACCACTTCATCCTTATCGCGGCTGGCCTGGGCGACGATCTTGCCGCGCGGATTGCAGAAGTAACTCTTGCCGTAGAACTCGCCGATGCTCCACGGTTTCTCGATGCCGACGCGATTGATGGCGCCGACGAAGTATCCGTTGGCGACGGCGTGCGCGGGCTGCTCGAGTTCCCATAGGTATTCACTGAGTCCGGCAACCGTAGCCGAAGGATTGAAGACAATCTCCGCGCCATTGAGGCCGAGAATGCGCGCGCCCTCGGGAAAGTGGCGGTCGTAACAGATGTACACGCCGACGCGGCCGACTTTCGTCTGGAACACCGGATATCCCGTATCGCCGGGGGTGAAATAGAACTTCTCCCAGAATCCCGGGTGGCAGTGCGGGATGTGGTGCTTACGATACTTCCCGAGGTACTTGCCGTCGGAGTCGATCACGGCGGCACTGTTGTAGTAGAGGCCGGTCATCTCT
This sequence comes from Terriglobales bacterium, assembly GCA_036821585.1. Classification (GTDB taxonomy): domain Bacteria; phylum Acidobacteriota; class Terriglobia; order Terriglobales; family Acidobacteriaceae; genus DAISJI01. The sequence goes on along the minus strand of DAISJI010000025.1, from coordinate 11,532 downwards.
TCTTCGTAGATCGGAATGACGAGCACCATGTGGTGCCTGGCGGCCACCTTCTGCATTAGCTTGATGGTGGGCCCGTCAGGAATGCGCTCGGTCAGGCCGTACCACTTCTCCTGCTGTTCGGCGCAAAAGTAAGGGCCGTAGAAGAGTTCCTGGAGGCAGAGCACCTGCACCTTTTGCTTGGCGGCTTTTTCGATGAGCTTGAGGTGCTTGTCCACCATGGCTTTTTTGATCTGCGCCATGCTGTGGTCGGGACCGAACACGTTTTTCGCCTGGATCAATCCGGCGCGTACGATTCTGGGCATAAGGGTTCTCCGAATACT
>DAISJI010000025.1:0-11112 GCA_036821585.1 Terriglobales bacterium | reverse complement strand
GCTACTCGGGCCAGCGCGCGGTGATGACCTTGGTCTCGGTGTAGAAGCGCACGCCGTCCTTGCCGAGCGCGTGCGCGTCACCGAAGAACGAGGCCTTCCATCCGGCGAATGGGAAGATCGCGACCGGGGCGGGCACGCCGAGATTCACTCCGACCATGCCGGTCTGCACGGTCGCGGCATATTTCTTCGCTGCCGCGCCGGACCTGGTGTAAATCGAAGATGCGTTGCCCTGTTCGGTGCTGTTCACGATTTCCAGCGCCTGATCGAGGTCGTTGGCGCGCACCACGGAGAGCACCGGGCCGAAGATCTCTTCGCGGGCAATCTTCATCTCCGGCTTGACGTGGTCGAAGATGGTGGGCCCGAGGAAGTAGCCGTCCCGGGAATTGCAGGCGTCCTGGCGGCCGTCGCGGACCAGCTTGGCGCCTTCCTTCTCGCCGGATTCGATGTAGCCAACGATGCGCTTGCGGGCTTCGGGCGTGATGACCGGGCCCATGTCGGCGCCGGGCTCGTCGCCGGGAGCAACGCGCATCTTGTCCACCGATTTCTTCAGCTCCGCGATGAACGTGTCGCCGGCTTCGCCGACGGCAACCACCACGCTGGTCGCGACGCAGCGTTCGCCCGCGCATCCGAACGACGAGGCGAGCACCGAATCGACGGCCAGCTTCATGTCGCAGTCGGGCATGACGATGGAGTGGTTCTTCGCTCCGCCGAGCGCCTGCACGCGCTTGCCGTTGGCGGCGGCAGTCTTGTAAATGTAGCGCGCCACCGCGCTGGAGCCGACAAAGGAAACGGCCTTCACGCGCGGATCGTTGAGGATCGCGTCCACCGCGTCTTTCGCGCCATGCACCACGTTGACCACGCCGGCGGGGAGTCCCGCTTCGTAGAGCAATTCGACCGCCAGCACGGTCGAGCGCGGCACTGCGGGCGAGGGCTTGAGCACGAAGGTGTTGCCGCACGCGATGGCCAGCGGGAACATCCATAGAGGGACCATGAACGGGAAGTTGAAGGGCGTGATGCCGGCGCAGACGCCGATGGGCGCGCGCACGGAAATCGTGTCCACGTCGCCGCCGACGTGATCGGCGGTTTCGCCCATCAGGAGCGTGGGCGCGCCGCAGGCGAACTCCACGCACTCCAGTCCGCGCTGGAACGAGCCTTGCGATTCGCTGCGCGTCTTGCCGTTTTCCTCGGTATTGAGCGCGATGATGCGGTCGGCATTCTTCTCCAGGATGGCGTGATAGTGAAAGAGGATGCGCGCGCGATTCAGGACCGGCATTGCGCTCCACAGCGAAAACGCTTCCTGGGCGGCGCCGATCGCTTCGGAGATTTCTTCCGGCGTGCAATAGGGCACGATCGACGAGGGCTGGCCCGTCGAGGGATTAATCTGGACTTCGGTGCGGCCGGCGGATTCGCGCCGCTCGCCGTTGATCAGGATGGGACATGTCGCCACTGCGGCCGAAGCCGGCTTCGCAATCGTAGCCATTCTGGAATCCTCCACTACCCGCACAGGCTCCACACGCGCCGGGCGGGGCCGCATGGAATGCTGAGAGGGCGCGATTTTACACCAGCCGGGGCGGAATTTCCCCTGCGGAATGCGGGTTACAGCCCATTTTCAGGCAGGTCAGACACAGCCCTTGGACAGTATGGACTTGAGTTGCTCCTGCCAGGCTTCCGGCGAGCTGTGAATGGCGCGTCCGAGAAAGCGCGAACGCAACTGGCGAACTTCGGGAATGCGGCGCGCCGCGATGGCATACCGGTGAAACTGCGGGTTCATTTCGATTTCGTCGTCCGAGAGATAAATCGGACGGCGGCGGAAGTTGAGAATGCCGAGTGCGGCATTGAGTGTGCGGATTGATTCTTCTACCAAGGCCGGATTGTTCTTCAACTCACCTGCTTGAGAGGGTTCGACCAGGCGGAAGAAGTAAGTGGCGCGACCACCGGTGGAGCTTGCCTCCCAGGCAACGACGTTTCCCGGTTCCGATGATCCGGGTGTCGCCGCGAGGGGAAAGAAGAACCAGTACATCGTGTCGGGCGCGGCAGAGTCGGCGTCGGGGAGACCCTCTGTCGAGAGATCTTCCTGTTGCTCCGGGGATTGCTCAGTAGATTCGGTGGCGGATTCGGCAGGAGAACCTTCGCGGTCTTCGGGCCGGATGAGCTTGAATCCGGCGTAAAGCAAGTCGTGCGCGGTCCGCTTGAGAAGCTCGTCGTAATACGGTTTGAGCGCGGCATCGACCGCGTTCGCCGCCAGGGCTGCCGGCGTCTTGCCATGAATGGCGGCCAGCTTCGCGACCGGCGCCGAACGGCCTTCGCGCAGGAGAGCTGCCGTCGCCTGCAACTGATCGGGATTGAGGAAGGGAAAGGCGCGATGGATGGCCTGCGCGCTGTTCGTCGCCAGCGTGTTGACGGTGTCGCGCAACTTGCGGGCAAAGTCATCGGAGCGCTTGCCGAGGCCGCTGATGCGCAGAGTGCGGTCGCCGGCATCGAGCGCGATTTCGTGGTTGTCCTCGCGGACGGCATCCACGTCGGCGAGCCGCCATTGAAAGCCCACGGCTGCGGTGGGCAGCACGGCGAAATTGCTTTCGTAGAGGCGTATTTCCGCCTCGCCGGATCGCGCGGCGGAAGGTTGCGACGAGAGTGGCTTGCCGCATTCACGGCAGAACTTCGTCGCCTGGGTGCGGGCGCCGCAGGAGGAACACTTGACCGAAGTTGCCAGTTCGAAGCGTCCATCAAAGCGCGCGACTTCCTTCAGGTCTCCAACCAGCAGGCACTGCGCGGCGCGATCGCGAAATGCTTCCAGCAGGTCGTGTGCGATGCGCTCGAACGCCTTGCCCAGTTGGCGCAGGACGAGGGTTCGCCCGGTATAGAGCGGCAGCTTCAATTGCGGGTGCCCGGCGATGACGCCGTCCAGGTCGCCAAGATCGAAGGCGATCGGCGCCGCCGACTCGGGCGTGAGGGTCAGCGTTTCCTTGTCGAATTGGAAGCGGCAATCGCCCTGCTGGAGGACGCTGCCGTTCTCCGCGATGTACTGGAAGTTTCCCGTGTAGTCGGCCATGAGGAAGACACAGAGTAATCAATTTCCGGCGGGTGTGCCAACGCGCTGCTGTACCAGGGCACGGCTTCAGCGGCTGGCGAATCCAGGGGCTGAAGCCCGGCGTCAGAGAGATCCGGCGTGCGGCACGACTATGGCCCTGCGGCCAGGGAACGGTCACAAATGCAACGTCCGCCGCTTTGCAGCTTCGGGTGAGCTTAGGAGCAGCCCTGTCGAGTGCGCTCGGGCTGCGGATTGTAATAGTTTTGTAAGATTAATCGCTATTGTGACGTAGATCACGTCGTGATGTACAGCAGGCGAATACCTTGGCAACAAGGGAGATTCCGCCTAGTGCAAGTACATCCCAAGGGCACCGGTGCCCGCGTATTGCTTTCGTCCGTGTTTGGCCCCTACGCACAAGATGACGAGTTCGGCAGCCGCTCCATCAATCCGATGGAGCTCTATCACAACCAGGTGACGCGCGAGCAGGGCGCCTTCTCGCTGCGCATGTTCCACCGCTCCTGGGGCATCATGATGATCCAGGAGAACATCTCCGCGCCCTGCACGGTGCTGGATTTCCCGGAGCGCAAGGATTTCGCGCGCGAGCTGACGCACAATCACTACGACGTCGTAGGGATATCGGGGATTATCAGCAACGTCGGGAAGGTGCGCGAGATGTGCCGCATGGTGCGCGAGCTGTCGCCGAATTCGACCATAATCGTTGGCGGCCACGTGGCGGCGATCCCCGGCCTCAAGCACCTGATTGACGCCGACCACATCGTGACCGGCGAAGGCATTGCCTGGATGCGCCAGTTCCTCGGCGAAGATACTGACGCGCCGATTCGCCATCCGGAAATCGTGTCGGGCTTCAATATGCGCGTGCTGGGAATGCCGTTACCGAACGCGCTGGCCGATACGGCGGCGACGGTGATCCCGTCGGTCGGCTGTCCGATGGGCTGCAATTTCTGCACCACGTCGGCGTTCTTCGGCGGCAAGGGCAAGGTAGTCAACTTCTACGAGACCGGCGCCGAATTGTTCGAGGTCATGAGCGAGATGGAGCGCAAGCTGGGCGCGAGGTCGTTCTTCGTGATGGACGAAAACTTCCTGCTCCAGCGGCGGCGCGCCATGGACCTGCTCGACCTGATGCGCAAGCACGGCAAGTCGTGGTCGTTCTACGTTTTTTCGTCGGCGAACGCGCTCCGCAAGTACACGATGGAGGAGCTGGTCGAACTCGGCATCTCGTGGGTGTGGATGGGGCTGGAGTCACCGAACTCCAACTACGCCAAGCTTGACGGTACCGATACTCTCCAGCTCACGCACGAACTGCGCCAGCACGGCATCAAGCTGCTCGGTTCGACGATCGTCGGGCTGGAGCACCACACGCCGCAGAATATCCGGCACGAAATCGACTACGCCGTCTCGCACGCCACCGACTTCCACCAGTTCATGCTCTACACGCCGGTGCCGGGAACGCCGCTGTTCAAGGACATGCAGGAGCAGGGACGGATGCTCGACGTGGACCTGGCCGACATCCACGGGCAGTTCAAGTTCAACTTCGAGCACGGCGCTATTTCGCGCGAGCAGTCGAAGAACTTTCTCGACTGGGCCTTCCGCCGCGACTTCGAGCTGAACGGGCCCAGCCTGTTCCGCATTGTGCAGACCACCTTCCAGGGCTGGATGCGCTACAAGGACCATCCCGACCAGCGTGTCCGCGCCCGCTTCGAGTGGGAGGCACGCAACCTGCGCCAGACGTACAACGCCGCGCTTTGGGCGATGGAGCACCGCCTCAAGAAGACGAACGAGGAGGTCAGCGGGCGCGTGCGCGAGTTGCGCAAGCAGGTCGAAGCGGAATTCGGCGGCTTCAGCAAGTGGGCGGCGCGGCTGGTTGGTCCGGTAATGCTTTGGACCGCCAAGCGGGAAGAGAAGCGGCTGGCGAAGGGAAAAACCTACGAGCCGCCGACATTCATCGAACGCAGGCATTGGGCCGGCGCAAAGTAAGTAACGAGTACCGAGTAACGGGAAAACCGGGACGACATGAGTCATCCCGGTTTAGTTTTTCCTAAAGCCCAGAGCCTAAACCCTACTTCGTTCCCACCAGTTTCCCGGTCGAGTATGAGCTCAGCACTCTCACGTAATTCGCGCGTTCAAACGCCTGCGGGTTGGGCACTCGCTTGAGGCTCATGCTGCCCTGCATCTGGCGGATGCTTTCATACTCGTGCTCTTCCATCCAGCGCACGAGGTCGTCGCGCACGATGCGGAAGCGCTCCGGGCCGTGCTCGAGGATCGCCGACGTCATCATCGACACCTTCGCGCCCGCCATCATCGACTTCACCACATCCTCGGCGGTGTGGACGCCGCCCGTAATCGCCAGGTCGCAATCCATCTGCCCGAACAGGATCGCCACCCAGTGCAGGCGCAGCTTGAGTTCGTTCGACCGGCTCAACACCAGGCTGGGCACCACTTCCAGTTTTTCCAAATCGAAATCCGGCTGGTAGAAGCGGTTGAACAGCACCAGCGCGTCGGCGCCGGCAATGTTCAACTGCTTGGCGACGTTGCCGAACGAGCTGAAGAATGGCCCCAGCTTCACCGCCACCGGGACCTTCACCGCCGACCTGACCTCCTGCACCAGGTTGACGTACTCGCGCTCCACGTCGAAGCCGCTCTGGTACGCCTTGGTCGGCAGGAAGTAGATGTTGAGTTCCAGCGCGTCGGCGCCGGCCTCTTCCATCAGTTTCGAGTAGCGCGTCCAACCGCCCTTCGACACGCCGTTCAGGCTCGCCATTACCGGCACGCCGAGCGCCTGTTTGCATTTGCGCAGATGTTCCAGGTACTCCTGCGGGCCCAGCGCCGTCGTCTCCAGGTCGGGAAACATCTGCATGGCTTCGGCGCCGACATTGGCCGCGTTCCAGTATTGGCGGTCGAGCTCGTTGCTGTCGACTGCAATCTGCTCTTCGAACAATGAGTGCAGAACAATTGCCGAGCAGCCGGCGTCTTCCATGCGGCGCAACGCGTCCAGGTCCTTGCCCAGCGGGGACGCGGAAGCGACCAGCGGATTCTTCAACTCCATTCCCAGGTACGTCGTCTTCAGGTCAATCATGCTTTCACCGTTTCCTGTTTCTCGGTTGCGACTTCCTTGGTTGTCACCGGCATTACCATCAGCGCCGCCATGGCCGCCATGTGCTCGTAGAGCCTCCAGCGGTGCGCCACGTCTTCCTGCGCTTCCTTCAGCAGTTCGGCGGCGTGCTGTGGGGCCGCTTGCGTGAGCATGGTGTAGCGGGTTTCGTTGTAGATGTACTTCTCCAGCGGGATGGACGGCGCCTTGGTGTCGAGCTGGAACGGATTCTTGCCCTCGAGCGCCAGGTCGGGGTTGTAGCGGAACAGCGGCCAGTGACCGGACTGGACGGCCAGTTTCTGCTGCTCCAATCCGTGCACCAGGTCGTAGCCGTGCGCGATGCAGTGCGAGTAGGCGATGATCAGCGACGGCCCGTCGTAGGCTTCCGCTTCATTCAGCGCCTTCAGCGTCTGCATGTCGCTCGACCCGAAGGCCACGCGCGCCACGTACACGTTGCCGTACGCGACCGCCATCATGGCCAGGTCTTTCTTCGGACGCGGCTTGCCACCGGCGGCAAACTTCGCCACCGCGCCGCGCGGAGTGCTCTTCGACATCTGCCCGCCGGTGTTGGAGTAAACCTCGGTGTCGAGCACGAGGATGTTGACGTTGCGTCCGGATGCGATCACGTGGTCGAGCCCGCCGTAGCCGATGTCGTAGGCCCAGCCGTCACCGCCGATGATCCAAACGCTCTTCTTCAGCAGCACGTCGGCGAGCGAGAGCAGGTCCTTGGCTTCCGGCGTGTTGATGTCCGCCAGCTTCTGCTTGAGCGCCGTCACGCGCTCGCGCTGCTTCTGGATGCCGGACTCGTTCTTCTGGTCGGCCGTGAGCAGATCGGCGGCGAGGGCTTCACCGATTTGCGGAGTGAGGCGCTGCACCAGTTCGTGCGCGTATTCCGTCTGCTTATCGAGTGCCAGCCGGATTCCGAGACCGAACTCGGCGTTGTCCTCGAAGAGCGAGTTTGCCCAAGCCGGGCCGCGTCCCTGCGCGTTGTGCGTATACGGCGTGGTCGGCAGGTTGGCGCCGTAAATCGAGGAGCACCCGGTGGCGTTGGCAATCACGGCGCGGTCGCCGAACAACTGCGACACGACCTTGATGTAGGGCGTCTCGCCGCAGCCTGCGCACGCGCCGGAGAACTCGAACAGCGGCTCCATCAGTTGCAGGTCCTTCACCTGGCCGACGCTGAGGGCAGTGCGGTCCGTCTCCGGCAACGTCAGGAAGAAGTCCCAGTTCTGCGCTTCCTGCTCGCGCAGCGTGGGCTGCGGGACCATGTTGATGGCCCTGCGCTTGGGTTCGGTCTTGTCCTTCACCGGGCAGGCTTCCACGCAGATGGCGCAGCCGGTGCAGTCTTCCGGCGCAACTTGCAGCGAGTACAGTTCGTCGCTGAACTGCTTCCACCGCGCGGCCGTCGACTTGAATGCCACGGGCGCGCCCTTGAGCGCGGCGCGGCCGTACACCTTGGCGCGAATCACCGCGTGCGGGCAAACCATGACGCACTTGCCGCACTGGATGCACAGCTTCTCGTCCCACGCGGGAATTTCCAGAGCGATGTTGCGCTTCTCCCATTTCGCCGTGCCGCTGGGGTAGGTGCCGTCCACCGGCATCGCGCTGACCGGCAGGGAATCGCCGTTGAGCGAGATGATCTCGCCCAACACGTTCTTCACGAACTCCGGCGCCTGTGCCGGGACCGGCGGTCGCATGTCAAACGTGCTCGTCGCTTTTTCCGGGACCTTTACTTCGAACAGGTTTTCCAGCGTCGCGTCCACGGCGGCGAAATTCTTTTGCACCACCGCTTCGCCGCGCTTGCCGTAAGTTTTCTGGATGGCGTACTTGATCTGCTCAATGGCCTGCTCGCGCGGGAGCACACCCGAGATGGCGAAGAAGCAGGTCTGCATGATGGTGTTGATGCGGCCACCCATGCCCGTCTCGCGCGCCACCTGGATGGCATCGATGACGTAGAACTTCAGTTTCTTGTCGATGATCTCCTGCTGCACGGTACGCGGCAGGCGGTCCCAGACTTCGTCCTTACCGAACGGCGAGTTGAGCAGGAAAATCGCGCCCTCCTGCGCCGCTGTCAGCACGTTGATGCGCTCCAGGAACTGGAACTGGTGGCAGGCGACGAAGTTCGCGCGCGAGATCAGGTAGCTGGAGCGGATGGGGTTGGGGCCGAAGCGCAGGTGCGAGATGGTCATCGAGCCGGACTTCTTCGAGTCGTACACGAAGTAGCCCTGCGCGAAGTTGTCGGTCTCCTCGCCGATGATCTTGATCGAGTTCTTGTTTGCGCCCACCGTGCCGTCGGCGCCCAGGCCGTAGAACATGGCGCGGACCGTCTTCGGGTCTTCGGTGGAAAAGGCCGGATCGTAGTCGAGGGAGGTATGGGTCACGTCGTCCACGATGCCGATGGTGAACTGGTTCTTCGGCTCGGGCTTGCTCAGGTTGTCGAAGACGCCCTTGACCATCGTGGGCGTGAATTCCTTCGAGGACAGACCGTAGCGCCCACCCACCAACTTGGGCGCGGCTTGGTTTCCACGGAACGAAGCGACGACGTCGAGGAACAGCGGCTCGCCCAGCGCGCCCGGTTCCTTGGTGCGATCGAGAACGGCAATCGCCTTGACCGTCTTCGGCAGCGCGCCCAGGAAGTGCTCGATCGAGAACGGACGATACAACCGGACCTTCAGCAGTCCGATCTTCTCGCCGCGGGCGACCAGCGCGTCGATGGCTTCGTGCGCGACATCGGCGCCGCTGCCCATGATCACGATCACGCGCTCGGCATCGGGCGCGCCCACGTAGTCGAACAGCTTGTACTGGCGTCCGACAATGGATGCGAACTTGTCCATCGCGTTCTGCATGATGGTGGGCACGGCCAGGTAATAAGGATTGACCGTCTCGCGCGCCTGGAAATAAACGTCGGGATTCTGCGCCGTGCCGCGAACCACCGGGCGCTCCGGATTGAGGCCGCGCTCGCGGTGCTTTTTCACCAGGTCGTCGTCGATCATCGCCCGCAGGTCTTCGATCGCGAGCTGTTCGACCTTGGCCACTTCGTGCGAGGTGCGGAAGCCGTCGAAGAAATGCACGAACGGAATCCGCGACTCCATGCTCGCCGCTTGCGAGATGAGCGCGAAGTCCATCGCTTCCTGCACGTTGTTGCTGGCCAGCATGCCCCAGCCGGTCTGGCGCACGGCCATCACATCCTGGTGGTCGCCGAAAATGGAGAGCGCCTGGGCGGCCACGGAACGCGCGGCCACGTGCATTACGCACGGCGTCAGCTCGCCGGCAATCTTGTACATGTTGGGGACCATCAGCAGCAGTCCCTGCGCCGACGTAAACGTGGTGCCCAGCGCGCCGCCCTGCAACGCGCCGTGCAACGCTCCCGCCGCGCCCGCCTCCGATTGCATCTCGATCACCAGCGGCACCGTGCCCCAGATGTTCGGCTTGTTTTCCGACGACCACTGGTCACTCCACTCGCCCATCGGGGACGATGGCGTGATCGGGTAGATCGCGATAACTTCATTGATTTTGTGCGCGACGTACGCCGCCGCCTCGTTGCCGTCGATCGTAACTTTCGGTCTATTCATGATGGCGTTCCACTCACTCCCTCACGAAGTGCAGGTATGAATCTCTTAGTATGCGAGCGGAGGCACACCGGCATCTGTGACCTACGTCATAGTTGGCGGTAACTAGCTGAATTCAGGGGAAATCGAGTTGCGGAGGTCACAGGAGATTGTGACGTGCGAACCGGCGTACATCAATCGAGGAGCATCGACGCACTCGGTACACCGCGTCTCGTGACCAGGTACACGGCAAAACTACCCAACCAATGGCCTCCCTCGTAGTGCTCACCAGTGACGGCGGCAAGGCCGGCTTCGCGGTGCGCTTTCGCGGTCGCGCGCAGCTTTGCGATCCTTGGGTCACCCTTCGGCAGGCCTGACGCAATGCCCTCCAGCATCCATGCACGGCTCAGGTTCAGCCCGTCGAGGTGCGCGAGTTTCGGGTCGCTCGGATCGGGTGAGACGACGGGCTTAAGCCAAAGGGTGGTGCTGCTACGCAGGGTAGGAAAGAACGCGGTCAGCCACTTAGCAAATTCGTCGGACTTCATCACCCGGCGCATGAGGTCCGCTTCGCCCAGGCAAGGCGACAGGAAATCCTCGCCCGAAGGTTCATAGGTCAGCGGACACGCCTTGTCATTCCCGTAAAATTCGCGCGCCTTCTTCTCGATCAGGGTGGCAAATTCTTTGTCGCCGGATTCGCGAGCGGCGTCGAGCATCAACCCGAATCCAAAAGCGCTCTGCGAATGCTCGCCGATGCGGATTGGGTACGAGAGTTTCGGCAGCCATGTCATGAGACGCTTCTTGGCTGCATCTTCGAGCGGCAAGAGAGTGCGTGAAAGTTCCTGCGCCTGCGGGTCGTTCCACTCGCGCAGCTCCTGACCGAGTTGCAGCAGCCACGCCAGTCCATACGGACGCTCGAAGCTGGTCCGCCCGTCACCGTTGATGTACCGGACTTCCTGCGCGATGTTTTCCGGCGTGATGCTCCGCTTTAGCGCGGCCATGGCGGGGGCGGCGAAGGGCGCGTCGGGAAACGTGCGGGCCAGGCGCGCCAGCAGCCAGTGTCCATGCACCGACGAGTGCCAGTCGTAACAGCCGTAAAACGCGGGAGTGAGCTTGCGCGGCGGCGCCACGTCCGCGTCGCTGTTCAGGTTGTGCGCGATCTTGTTGGGATATTCCTTGTGCACGCACGCCAGCGCCAGGTTTGCGAAACGCTCCGCCGCTTTCACGTCAAACGCGTGCGACGACGTTGTGGCTGCCGCGTTCTTCTTGGGCTCATCCTGCGCGACTGCCATCACGCTCGCCAATAACAACATCAAAAGAATTCGCGATCTCTGCATTTATGCAAGTCCTCAAAACTATGTAGCGGCCAACACGGGGTACTCGCGGCCGCGGGCGGTGACGCGTTCGACGGCTTCGATCTTGCCGGCACG
>DAISJI010000024.1:14016-15083 GCA_036821585.1 Terriglobales bacterium | reverse complement strand
AGCAGCGGCAGGTCCAGCCATCCGCAGCGCCGCGGACGTCCGGTGACCGCGCCGTACTCGTTGCCCTTCTTGCGCAGCAATTCGCCGGCTTCGTCGTGGCTCTCGGTGGGAAACGGGCCTTCCCCGACGCGCGTGCAATACGCCTTGGTCACTCCGATCACCGTGCCGATCGAGGTGGGAGGAACTCCGGTGCCGATTACCGCACCGCCGGAGGTCGCGTTCGACGAGGTCACGAACGGATAGGTGCCGTGATCGATGTCGAGCATGGTGCCCTGCGCACCCTCGAACATCACGGCCCCGCCCTTGGCGATCGCCCGGTTGAGCAGCGCGGCGGTGTCGCAGACAAACGGCGCAATCTCTTTTGAAACGGCGGCATACTCGGCGTACATCTGGTCGGCGTCCAGCGGTTCGGTATTGAACAGCGCGTGCACGATGGTGTTCTTCTCGTGCGCCGCGTTTTCGATGTGCTTGCGCAGCAGCGGCAGGTCGAGCAGGTCGGCCACGCGCAGGCCGCGGCGGGCTATCTTGTCTTCATACGCTGGCCCGATGCCGCGCGAGGTGGTGCCGATCTTTACGCGCCCGGGTGCGGTTTCCGCGGCCAATTCGATCATGCGGTGGTAAGGCAGGATCACCTGCGCGCGGTTGCTGACGAACAGCTTGCCGTCCACTTTCACGCCCGCGCCGCGCAGCGTGTTCACTTCCTTGAGGAAGGCGAATGGATCAATGACGACGCCGTTGCCGATCACGGCCGTGCAGTTCTCGCGCAGGATGCCGCACGGCACCAGTTGCAGGACGAACTTCTTGCCCGCGATGGTGACCGTGTGCCCGGCGTTGTGGCCGCCCGCATAGCGCGCCACCACCGAGAAGCCGTCCGACAGAACGTCGACGATCTTGCCCTTGCCTTCGTCGCCCCACTGGGCGCCGACCACGACTGCTGTCTTAGGTGAACTCAACGAAGTGCCTCGTGTGAACGGATGCGCACACTATCGGTTTCCACCGCGATTGGCCTGAATTTCGGGGAAATGCGGAGCCCCGGGAGTGTACATAGAATTCTAGCGTGTAGCGCG
>DAISJI010000024.1:12205-13916 GCA_036821585.1 Terriglobales bacterium | reverse complement strand
TGGATCGTCCATCTCGGCATGACCGGGCAGTTGGTCGTCGCGCGTCCCGATGCGGAGGTCCCCAAGCACACCCACCTGATTGCGCGGCTGGCCTCGGGAAGGGAACTGCGCTTCACCGATCCCCGTATGTTCGGCAAGCTTGCGGTCACACACGAATTCGATCCCGGCGGGACCGAGCCGCTCGACCTCACCTTCGAGCAGTTCGTGCCCCTGTTCCGCAAACGCAAGACACCGATCAAGTCGGCGCTGCTTAACCAGCAACTTCTGCGCGGTGTGGGCAATATCTATGCGGACGAAGCTCTCTTCCGCGCCAGCGTGCGTCCGCGCCGCCGTGCCGCCTCGCTCACCCGCGCGGAGCTCCAGCGCCTCTACGATTCGGTGCAGCAGGTCCTGCACGAGGCCATTGCCGCGGGTGGATCTTCCGTTTCCAATTACGTTGGCGCCACCGGAGAGCCGGGCTTTTTCCAGCTTCAGCACCGCGTGTACGGACGCGAGGGCGAGCGCTGCCTGCGCTGCAAGAAGACGCCGGTCAAGCGCGTGGTCATCTCCGGCCGCAGCAGCCACTACTGCCCGAAGTGCCAGAAATAGCTGATGCTTTTTACCCCAATCGCCCGTCGCGTTCTAAAATCATCCCATGCCCAACTTCGCCATCGGAGTGGACCTTGGCGGGACGAACCTGCGCATTGCTGCCGTTGACCTGGAAGGCAATCTGCTGGAAAAGGTGACCACCGATACCGAGGTAGCGCGTGGCCGCGACAACGTCATCAACGAGATGTGCGACGCCATCCGCGCGTTGGCCGCCAAGTTCAGCCGCGGCGGCAAGTGCCTCGGCGCGGGCATCGGCGTTCCCGGCATCATCGACAAGCGCACCGGCATGTTGCGCGAATCCCCCAACCTTCCCGGCTGGGACGACTATCCCGTGCGCGATGAGATCGAGCGTCACCTGGGTACGCCCGTCATCCTCGAAAACGACGCTAACTCCGCGGCCTATGGCGAAGCTTGGCTGGGCGCTGCCCGCGGCATGGACGACATGTGCATGATCACGCTCGGCACCGGCGTCGGCGGCGGCATCGTGCTGCGCGGGCAAATCTGGCACGGCATGACCGGCATGGCGGGCGAGCTCGGACACATGACCATCGATCCGCACGGCGCGCCCTGCAAGTGCGGCAACATCGGGTGCGTCGAGCAGTACGCGTCGGCCACCGGCGTGATGCGCATGGCGCGCGCGGCGATTGAAGCCGGCAAGGCGCCCGCGATCGCGCGCCTGGCGGCGGCCAACGATCCGGAGTTCACGCCGCGCGGCATTTTCAACCTCGCGCAACAGGGAGATGGACCCGCAAAGATGATCTTCGACGAGGTCGGATGGGCGCTTGGCATCCTCATGGCCGACCTGGTCAACGCCTTCAACTTGCACATGTACGTCATCGGTGGCGGGGTGTCGGGCGCGTGGTCCATGTTCAGTCCCAAAATGTTCGAGGAAGTAATGAAGCGCTCGATGGTTTACGCCGCCACCGCGCCGCCGGACCACGCCCAGCAGACCGCCGGCGCCTCGGCCGAGGTAAAGTCCATGGGGCGCCGTACCATCATTACGCGCGCGCTGTTGGGAAGTGATGCCGGGTTAATCGGCGCGGCCCGCCTGCCCATGATCGTTACTGACGCGCACCAGGTCGAGCGCGCAATCCGGCCGAAAAAGAAAGTAGTGAGTAGCTAG
>DAISJI010000024.1:10950-12105 GCA_036821585.1 Terriglobales bacterium | reverse complement strand
TCCATCACCTTCTTGAACGCCTTGATGAACAGTTCGTTCTGCTCCGGCGTTCCGACGGTCACACGGATGGCGGTGGGTGCGCCCCACGATCCGGTAAGCGGGCGGATGATGACGCCTTCATTCTGCAACCGCTTGCCGATGGCGGATGCGTCCTCCCCGAGTTCGACGTAGAGAAAGTTTCCCCACGTCGGAACCACTTTCACTCGCATCTCGCGAATGCGTTCTTCCAGCCACTTTGCCCCGGCGGCGTTGTTCTCCTGGGTGCGCCGGATGTGCGCGGTGTCGCCTACGGCCGCAATCGCCGCCGCTTCCGCCACCCCCGACACGGTGAACACGGTCTTCATGCGCGCGAAGTACTGCATCAGCTCCGCCGGCGCGATGCCGTATCCGATGCGCAGCCCGGCCAGTCCCTGTGCCTTCGAGAACGTGCGCAACACGACGACGTTCCGCCCTTCGTGCACGTAGTCGATCGACCGCGAGTATTTCACTCCGCGCTGGGCCGCGAAGTATTCCGCAAAATCCGAGTACGCTTCGTCGAGCACCACGCAGACGTGCTGCGGAATGCGCTCCACGAAGCGGTCCATCTCCGGCGCTTCAATCAGCGTTCCGGTCGGATTGTTGGGATTGGCGATGAAGATGATTCGGGTCTCCGCGGTGATGGCGGCGAGAATGGCGTCGAGGTCGTAGCTGTCCCCACGCATCGGGACGGTGATAAATCGTCCGCCGGTGATCCTGGTCACGATCGGGTACACGATGAACGAGCGCTCGCTGGTGACCGCGTTCAGCCCGGGCGCGAGCAGGGTCCGGCCAATGATGTTCAGCATCGAACTCGACCCGGCGGTGACCAGCAGTTCCTCGGGCTTCACGTTATGACGTTCCGCCAGGAGCCGCCGCAGTTCGCTGTTTTCGGCGTCGGGATAGAGGTTCGCCTCGGCCGCGGCTTCGCGCATGGCGGCCAGCGCGTGTGGTGACGGGCCGAATGGATTCTCGTTGGAGGCCATCTTGATGCAGCGCACGCCACTCTCCTGCTCCGCCTGCTTCACCGGCTTTCCCGGCACGTACGGGCCGATCGCCCTTACGAACGCCGGTACCAGATCGTCGAATCGGTTCATCGGTCTTCCGTTCTCTCACCCTCTTGCTGTTCGGCCGTTTTCG
>DAISJI010000024.1:0-10850 GCA_036821585.1 Terriglobales bacterium | reverse complement strand
CCGCACCGCCGCCTTCAACTTTTCCACTTCATCCCTGGTCAACGCGCGATACTTGCCCGGCTCCACGTCCAGTTCCAGCGGCCCATACTTCACCCGCCGGATTTTCTCCACGTGATGGCCTACCTGCTCGAACATGCGCCGGATCTGCCGGTTGCGCCCCTCGATCAGCGTGACCTCGTACCACGGGTTCTCCGCCTCGCGAATCAGCCGGATCCTCGCCGGCGCGGTCTTCACCGGCTTGGCAACCCGACGCACCGGCTTTCCCGCTCGTGGTTCCGGCGGAAGCGTCACGCCGCGCCGCAGCCGCTCGATGGCTTCTGCCGTGGGTTGGCCGCTGACCTTCACCACGTACGTCTTCGGCAGGTGCGTCGAGGCGTGCATCAGCCGTTCCGCGAGCGCGCCATCGTTGGTCATCAGCAGCAGGCCCTCGCTATTGAAATCCAGCCGGCCCACCGGATAGACGCGCGCGCTCACTTTTCGTACCAAGTCCATTATCGTCGGCCGGCGCTCTGGGTCGGTGACGGTGGTCACGCATCCCTTGGGCTTGTTCACTACCAGGTAAACATGCCGCTCCGACCCCTTGAGCAGCTTCCCGTCCACGCGAATGTGGTCGCGCTCCGGATCGGCCTTGCTGCCCAGTTCGCTGACGATCTGCCCATTCACCGAGACGCGCCCCTGCTGGATCATCTCCTCGGCGTGCCGGCGCGACGCGATCCCGGCGGCGGCAATGATTTTTTGTAATCGTTCCTCTGGCATTCGCCCTTCCGGCTACTTAGACGCAAAACTCTTTAGTTTGGTTCGTAACTAATCTCATGCATTCGGCGCCAGCGCCAGCCAAAACATGACCCACAGCAGCGTCAGCAGTATTCCGAGCGCACCGAGCAGCAGGCGCAGCGCCTTGGGCCCGGAGCCGCGGTCGGCGAGTACTACAGCCGCCAGCGATAGTACGGGCATCGCAAGCAAAAGTGAATGCGGCAGCGCGGTCATCGGATAACTCAGCGCCCATGCGTACGCCGCTATCGAGAACACAATCAACGTTGAACTTACTGTCGTGGGCCACCCCGGCTGGCGCTTCTCGGAAGCTCTACTTGCGGTAACTCTTTCCTCCGTCATGCCTCTCCGCCTTTGCCCTTGGCGAGCTTCTCCAATTCACTGCGCAGGTTGGCGATCTCCTCGGTGTCCTTGTCGTCGAAGAAGTCGCGCAGATGCGCCCGGCGCTCCGGGCGCGCCATGATCGCGGAACTTACCCTTTCCATGACCGCATTACCGGCCTTCTCTCCGCCCACCTCGGCCGCCAGCAGTGCAATGAAATGGTTGTCGCAAACGCGCTCCACCTCGTGCGGATCCAGCTCGGGGTCCTTCTCCGTGAGCTCCGCCTCGAAGGCAAGCGTCTCCACAACCGCGGACCCGACTTGTTCGTACGTAGGTTTCACCAGGCGCATTCGAGTCCCTGCTAAAAAACAAATGCTATATCGGCGCGGAAAAATGCGCTTCGGGTTTGATGCAGTTCGGGCGTTAGCTCTGTGGTTCCGGGACCTTTGGCTCCTGCTGCGGGAATTCCGACGCCGCCTCGGAAGAGTGCGAGCTCTCCTGTCCCGGCGTGAAAGATGGCGTATCTTCCTGCCCTTCGTGCGGACCCTCGTGTCCATCGTGTGAACGCTTTTCCTGGAACAAGTCCGCTTGTCCGTCGCCCGCCAGTTTTTCAAACTCTTCCAGGCTGGGCAGCTCGCTGACGTCCTTCAGGCCGAAGCGCAGCAGGAAATCCTTGCTCGTCTTGTACATGATCGGCCGCCCGATCACCTGTTTGCGCCCGGCGGTCGTAATCAGCTTGCGGTCGAGCAGCGTGGCCAGCACGCCGCTGGTGTCCACGCCGCGGATTTCGGAGATTTCAGGCGCCGTCACCGGCTGCTTGTAGGCAATAACCGCCAGCGTCTCCAGCGCCGGCAGCGAGAGCCTGACCGGTGGCTTCAGGCTCTTGGCGAAGTGGCGCACCACGTCGTGATGCTCGGGCTTGGTGCCCATGCGCCAGCCGCCGGCTACCTGGCGGATTTCCATGCCGCGTTCGCCGCTCTCGTATTCCTTGACCAGGTCTTCGATGGCGGCTTTTACGCGCTGCTTGACCTCGGCGTCGAGCGCCTTCTGCTCGAGACCTTCCGCCAAGCCGCCCTCGGCCAGGACGGCGTCCTTGAGCACGGTCGTGATCTGCTCCAGCGTGACCGGCTCTTCCGCCGCGTAAATGATTGCTTCGATTTGCGATTTGATAGCCATTTATAAGTTCCGAGTTCCTGGTTCCGGGTTCTTAGTTTCGAGCCGTATTCACTCGGAACTCAGAACTCGAAACTCGGAACTATTTCCAGTCGTCTCGTAGCCGGGCGTCCTCGTTCATGATTCTGTCGAACTCCGGTTGCTTCTTGAGCAAGATGTCGCCGTACATTCGGTCCTGCCGCAGCAGCACCGCCTGCAGGCGAACCATCTCCAGCAGCGCGAGAAATGCGCAAATCAGTGCCTGCTTCGATTGCACGCTCCCCAGCAGGTTCTTCAGGCGCACCGGGCGGTCGTCCAGCACCAGCACGCGCTTGAAGTAGCCCATCATCTGCGACACCGTGACCGTTTCTTCATCGACGTCAATGATCGGACGCGTGCGCGCGCGTTCCAGGATCTGCTGGAACACCCTGATCAGGTCCACCACATCCGCCGCCAGTTCCGGCTCGGTGCCCTCGGCATCCTTGAAGTCGCGCATCGCCGGGTTGGACCAGACGGCTTCCTCGATCTGTTGCTTCTGCATCAGCATCTGCGCCGCGGTGCGGAAGCGCTCGTGCTCCAGCAGCCGGTCCACCAGTTCGTCGCGGGGATCGTCCTGGTCATCGGCCGACAGCGTCGGATCGCGCGGCAGCAGCATGCGCGACTTGATCTGGATCAGCACCGAGGCCATGAAAATGAACTCGGCCGCCACGTTCACGTCGAGCTGCTTGATGCGTTCCACGTACGCCAGGTACTGTGCCGTGATTTGCGCGATGGGAATGTCGTAGATGTTGATGTTCTGCTTGCGGATCAGGTCCAGCAGCAGGTCCAGCGGGCCGTCGTACACTTCGCCCACGCTCACCGCGAACGGGAATTCGTTCTCCTTTTCAGGACGAACGGCTTGCGGAGCGGATTGTGGTTGGGGTTCCGTCATTACAATTTCTGATTTCCGATTTCCGATTTCCGATTCCTTGATCTGCCGTAACCCTTGGCAATTCAGAAATCAAAAATCAGAAATCAGAAATGGTTCTACTCCGCTCCCGCGCCTTTCACCGGCGGCTCGTAGCTGCGCGACAGGTTCATCGACGCCCTTACGTCGATCATCGTCGCTTCGCAGATCTTGCGCGCCTTGGCGCCGCCCGCTTCGATCACGTCCCACGCCAGCTTGGGATTCTGCTCGTACTTCCGCCGGCGCTCCTGCATCGGGTTCAGCACGTTGACCAGCGCGTCCGCCGCCCAGCCCTTGCACTCGATGCATCCGATGCCCGCCGTGCGGCATCCCTGGTCCACTTTGACCAGCGTGTGCGGATCGCTGAAAATTTTGTGCAGGTCGCCCACCGGGCACACATCCGGATTGCCGGGATCGTTGCGCCGCACCCGCGCCGGATCGGTCACCATCGTCTTCAGCTTCTGCCGCACCGAGGCCTCGGGATCGGTCAGCATGATCGTGTTCCCGTAAGACTTCGACATTTTGCGCCCGTCGGTCCCCGGCAGCTTTGGGGTTGGCGTCAGCAGCGGCTGCGGTTCGGGGAAGACCCCGTGCTTTCCGGCGTAGAACATGTTAAAGCGCCGCGCGATCTCGCGCGTCAGCTCCACGTGCGGCACCTGGTCTTCGCCGACCGGAACATAGTCGGCTTTGTAAATCAAAATGTCCGCCGACTGCAGCACCGGGTAGCCGAGAAACCCGTACGTTCCCAGGTCCTTGTCCTTGATGTTTTCCTTCTGCTCCTTGTAGGTGGGGACGCGTTCCAGCCAGCCCAGCGGCGTGATCATCGAGAACAGCAGGTGCAGTTCCGCGTGCGCCGGGACGTGCGACTGGATGAACATCGTGCAGCGCTCGGGATCGAGTCCGGCGGCCAGCCAGTCGAGCAGCACGTCGAGCGAGTTCTGCTTGAGCTGCCGCGTGTCCGCGTAGTCGGTGGTCAGCGCGTGCCAGTCGGCCACGAAGAAGAAGCAGTCGTAGCTGTCCTGTAGCTTGACCCAGTTGTCCAGCGCGCCCACGAAGTTGCCCAGGTGGAGCTTGCCGGTGGAGCGCATGCCGCTCAGCACGCGGGGTTTTCGATTGGTGATCGTTCTTTCCGCCATCAGATTCTCATCAATATGTAAGTAAAGAAATTCAGGAACGGCGATATAAACATGCCGATGACCGGTCCGCCAAACAGAAACAACGCGATCAGCGCGAACATCCCCAGCGTGTCGTAAACCCGCCGGGCGCTCTCGGGCAGGAAGTGCCGCAGCACGTGGCTGCCGTCGAGCGGTGGAATCGGTATCAGGTTGAACGCCGCCAGCAGCACGTTAAGGAACATGAACCAGTACAGCATGCCCGCAATCGGCAGCAGCACCGACGGCGTGCCCGACAGCATTCCCACCGCGCGGCCATAAGTCATGGCCATGGCCTGCACGATCTCCCGCCCGTCCGGGCTGGTCAGCGATATGGTCGCCAATCCCATCACTGCCAGGCTCGCCACGATCAGGTTGCTTACCGGCCCGGCGACAGAAGTCAGGATATCGTCGCGAACTTCGTTCTTGAAATTCGCCGGATTTACCGGTGTCGGCTTCGCCCACCCGATCATCGGGAAATGCGAAATCAGCGCCAGTAGCGGCAGTATGACCGTACCCACCAGATCGATGTGCTTGATCGGGTTCAGCGTGACCCGGCCCAGCATGCGCGCCGTCGGATCGCCGCACTTGTTGGCCGTCCACGCGTGCGCCGATTCGTGCACACTGATGGCAAACAAGAACGCGATTAACTGAAAAAAGATCTCGACGGGATTCATGCCGGATACGGAGTCGATGTTATCACGCCGCAACCGCTTGATTTCAGGGGTATAGCGCAATCTTCCGTCTAAGAAATGAGGAAATTTGCGCCATGGGCCATGCGCCATTAGCCAAGTATGAGGGTCTCGCCCGGCTCCGCTGCTTCTTCTGAAACTGAAACTTGAAACTGAAACTTTCTATTCACCCCTTCTTCTGCGTTTCCAGCATCTCCGGCGGTGCGATCGTCTTCACCTTCACCGTGTGCGCGGGAATTCCGACGACGATGTGATACGGCTCCACCCGCTTGGGCACCACCGCCATCGAACCGACCACACCGTGCTCGCCCACGGTCACGCCGCTCAGCACCGTCGCGTGATACGTCACCCGCGCCTTCGGACCGATCTCGGTCTTCTGGTTGGTGACGATCATGCCGTCATTCAGATCGTGCGCGTGCGAGTAGACGTTGGCGTAGTCGGAAATCGAGCTGCCCTCGTGAATAATGATTTCGCCACGGTCGTCGAGCAGGACGTACTTGTGAATGACGCAGTTGTCCTCGATGGTCAGGTTGTAGCCAAACGAAATCTCCACCCCGTGGAATATCTTCACGTTCTTCCCGACATGCTTCAGCACGTGCCGGGCCAGCATGGTGCGCATGCGGAAGCCGAGCCAGTGGTTCAGCCCGGCGGGCGAGCGGTCGAACATCATCCAGAACCAGATCAGCGGCTTGCGCTCGGCATACTTCTGCGCGTCCACGTCGCCGTAGTATTCCGGCTCCATCGAGGCGTTGCGCGGGTCGAACGAATGGAGGAGCGCCTGCGTGGCCAGGTCCTGTCCGGGCTTCGGCGCCTCGTACGGACGCCCGAGATACAGCTCATGCAACTCGTCGCGCACCACCACGCTGCGGTGCTCCGGGTCCTTGTTTTGAAACTCGCGGTCCAGCCGCTCAATCCATTCGCTGAAAAGCCGCTCCGCATCCGGAGTTGGCATGATGTTCCGGTATTCGTATCGGGGCATAGGCGTTAGATGTTCTCACATGCGGGAAGCAGCAGGAAAGACCGCGCAAGGCTCATGGCGTAAGGCATAAAACCTTCGGGGTGTCATTCCGAGTCGAGGAACCTGCATTTTCCATGCGCCATGAGCCATTCGCCTACTTCTGCGTCACTGTCAGCGTCTCCTGCCCGACCACGGCGGTATCGATGTGGGAGGTAAGTTTGAACGTGCTGTCCATGCCGACATTCGGATGTTTCGGCGTGATGTAGCGCGCAATGAAAAATTCCAGTGCCAGGCGCGGCACCGTGGTGCCGTCGATTTCCACGCTCTGGATCGCCACGCGTCCTCGCCCGCCACTGCCTTCGGCCCTGGCGACGGCGTGAACGTCGTGCACGCCGGTGAACAGCGACAGCAGCGGGTTCGACGCGCGCCGCGACGCGGTGATTTCGTCGAAGTCCACGCGCGCGGTGGCGTCAATAACGCCCGAGCGCCCGCTGAAGCGAACGCTTTTTACGCCTGTCGGCAGTTTCACGTTCCCGCTCGCCATGTAGGCGTTCACCTCGCGTTCGGTGAGCACGGTTGGCCGCTGATCGGGGTCAGGCCGCTCCGCGTTTTCGGCAAGGTGACGGAATTTCCGCTCGGCGCTGGCGGTCGCGGACTGGTACATCGCTTCGGTCTGCGATGCAGGTCGGCGCGGTTGTTGTGCCGCGAGAGAGACGGTGACCAGAAGAGCGAACGCGCAGTCCGATAATTTCATGGATGTAATTGGGCCTGTGTCTGCGGAACCGACGGCTTGACCTTTGGCTTTTCCAGCGTGCCCGTGATCTCGAACGCCGGAGTTTTGCCTCGGGCCAGTGTCAGCCCCAGTTGCCGGTCGAGCGATGCAGTGCCGCTGACGGTATAGATGCCGCTCGCGGTCTCCATTCTGCCCGGCGCAAAACTCAGGCGGTTATCGCGCAGCGTGGCCGTGCCCCGGAAGTCGAGTATCCGCAGTGGCCCGGCTCCTCCATCCAACGCCAGCGCCATCGTGCCATTGCGCCATGTGTAGTTGATATTGCCGCTCGCCGATTTTGTCAGCGTCGCCGTGTCCATTCCCGTTGCCGTGAAAGCAAAAGTCGCGTTTAGCTTGCCCGTTCCCCAGCTTTGCCGCAGCGGTCCGGAAAGCGCCGCCACCGACCCGCCTTCCAGTTTGCCGCTCGCTTCGTAGGCAGGCGGACCAACGTCGAAATTTGCGCGTAGCGAGCCGGACAGCTTCCCGCCCAATGCCGCGGCCGTCAGGTTCTTTGCCGTCAGTAACCCGTGCTCGAGCGTGACACTGCCGGAAACGTTTTTCGCCGCGCCGCCACGCACCTTCATCGTGCCGATGGCAACCGTGCCCGATGCGGAAACGCGTGCCAGCATCGGCTGTTTCGCTATGCCGGCGTTCATGATTGCGTACCACGGACGCTTCGCCGCCTGCGGATTAAGCAGCGCGTTCAGGTCTTCGATCGCGACACTCTCGCTGCGAAGTTCGAACTGCACCGGGCAGGTTTCGATGGTCGTACAACGCCGCGGAAGCTGAAGCGAACCGGCGGCCGTCACGCCCGCTTTCGGCCATCCGAACGACAGGTCCTGCACGCTGATACCGTTCTCCGCCAGCTTGATCGTCGCCGAATTGATTTGCACCGGCGCATTGATCCCACTTATCGTCGCCGTCGCCTTGATCTTTGCTGACCCAAGCACCAGCGGCTGCGCGAAGCCCGCCCACTCGCCCGCCACCGACAAATCGACCACCGCCGTACCTTCCGGCGCAAAGCGCGCCGCCGCCACGCCCATCGCTTCGGAAACCTGCAACAGCCGCTTGAGACCGGTATCCCCGTTCAGGGAAATGCGGTATCCGGCTCGCGAGAAAAATCCCTGCGCGTGCGCTGGCGTCGCTCCGCCCAAATCGACCGCAAAGGGGCCCACGACCAGCGCGTCCTGCGGCGCCGCCGGACCGATTGGGTAACCCTTCACCGCCTTTACTTTCGCCGCCGTTGTGGGCAGCCCGAAACGTAAGTCTCCGATTGTGAGCGGCTCTTGCAATCGGCTTGACTGCAATGCGAATCCGGTCGCCAAGCCCATGCCGCTCCACACCGGCTCGCCCTGCTCAGCCCGCTTCACGGCGAACTGCGCACTGACCGATCCTTCCGCCGAGACGTCCTCCGGCAAGTCCTTCTTCATGTGCCGAAACAGTGCTGCCAGCTCCGCGGCGGGAAGTTCGCGCGCGGTTACGGAAAGTTCATAGGACCGCACCGGCAGCAGTCCGGCCATGGTTCCCCGGGCCTCCACTCTTCCATTGCCAATGGGCCCAGCGCAGTTTATGTCGCTCAGTGTTTGCGTCTTCGAACTGAACCCTGCCGAACAGCTCGCGGCAAGCGACGTGTTGCCGCGGGTGGCGATGTCGTAGCGGCGGAAGTCGTCCACCGATGTATCCACTTTGACGCCTAATTTGGCCGGCGTGCCATCCAGCGCCATACCGAAAAACACTGTGCCGCGCCAGCCGCGATCGCGTCCGTAAATCAATGTGGAGAGCTGCCCGAGTTGCGCGCCTTGCAGCGTGATTTGCAGCAAGAGCGGCGTCTCACTGAGCGATGTTCCCCTGTGCACCTTGCCCTGCACTTTCAAGGTTCCCGTATCGCCCAGGTTGGCGTCGGTGCGGATCGGTCTGGCCGACAGCCGCAGGTTCCACTCGTCCTCACTCGCCAGCCAGAGTGCAAAGTCGGCATCGCTGAGCGCATACACCGTCTTCTCGTGCCCAAACTTCAGGTTCACGCGTCCGGAGTTCGACTCGATGTAAGGAAATCGCAGTCGCTCGTCCTTGATGCGCTTGGCCGTGGGCGCTACGGGCGTCTGCCGCGCGCGCTCCAGCAGCGTCTCCAGGTTCCAATGCCCGTCCGCCCGCCGCACCAGGTTCAGGCTGGGATATTGGAACGACAGCCGCGCTATCTCCAGCCGCCCGCTCCACAACGACAGCAGCCGCAGCGATGCCGTCACTTCCTCCGCGCGCAGCAGCGGCTCTTCGCTATAAGCAGGATCGTCTTCCACCACCACGCGCGACATGCTCAGTCCGGGCGTGGGAAACAGCCGCAGGTGGACGTCGCCAATGCTCACCGGACGTCCCAGCGAACGGCTGAGTGCGCCCGCAATCCGGGGCTTGAATCGATTGACGTTTATGAACGGAGGCAGAACGATGGCGGCGACGACCAGCGCGACGATTGTCAACAGCACGCGCCGGTTCAGGACGCGGCCCATCAATGCACCATGTTCAGCATGCGGCGCCAGCGCGTCTGGTCGAAGAAGTGGATGACCACGCGCGCCATGAACGCCAGTCGGTCTGCCGCGCCCGTCCGCGTGTACTGGTTAGGCGGCGTCTCGAACGACCAGTAAATGAACATCGGGCGGCCGATGATGTTTTCCCGCGGGATGAACCCCCAGTAGCGGCTGTCGAGGCTGACGTCGCGGTTGTCGCCCATGCCGAAGTAGCTCTCCTGCGGCACCACCAGGTCGTCGCCGTCGATGTGCTCGCGTATGGCCAGTTGCCATGCACTCGTGATGTTTTCGTTTCCGGTCGCGGGCACGGCGGGGAAGTTGTCGCGGTACGGGTTGTAGCTTCCGTTGTGCAGGGTCTGAGGTTCGTCCTGCCGAATGCCGTTCACGTACAGCACGCCATTGCGCAAATGGATGCGGTCGCCCGGCACGCCGACGATGCGCTTCACCACGTACAGTCCGGGCTCGGCGGGCGAGAGGAACACGACGATGTCCCGGCGCTGGATCTGCCGGTAGGGAATCAGCGGCATCCACTTCGTTTTCGGGCCCATCGTGTCCCGGTCCACGAAAACATGGTCGCCGATGAGCAGCGTGTTCTCCATCGAGCTCGACGGGATCTCGAACGCCTGCATGCAGAATGTGATGATGAACAGCCCGACCACCAGCACCACTGCCATCGAAGCGATAAACTCCGCCGGCGTCTCCTTCTTCTTCTCAGGCTTCGTCTCCTCCGCCTGCTTCGCTACCGGTTTGTCCATTAGCTTCGCCATGATTTTGCTGAAACTGAAACTCGAAACTGAAACTCTTATCGCACCAGCCGCAACGTCCGGTTCCATCGCGTATCGTGATAGAACCTCACAAACACTCCGGCCAATCGACTGAGTTTACCATCCGACGGCGACCTGTCATCCGCGCCGTCGTCCCGCTGGAGCGACCAGTAAATCACCAGCGGCCGCCCGATCACGTTCTCGCGCGGCACGAATCCCCAGTAGCGGCTGTCGAGGCTCTCGTCGCGGTTGTCGCCCAGCACGAAGTACGCGTCGTCGGGCACTACCAGTTCTCCGCGCTTGATCAACTTGTGCATCTCCAGCCACCAGCGCGCCTCCACGTTGGCCGACACGTAATTCGGCGCCGGAAAATCGTCGCGGTAGGCGTCCGGCATCGGCGAGTGATACACCACGTAGGGCTCGCGCACCGGCGTTCCGTTCACGTACACCTGCCTGTTCACCAGGCGGATGTGGTCGCCCGGGACCCCGATCACGCGTTTGACGAAGTGCTGCGCCGGATGCACCGGGTAGCGGAACACCACGATCTCGCCGCGTTGAATGTCGGAGTAAGGAAGAATGTGTCCCCAGAATCCGCCGTTCGCGTAGTGCACCTTGTCCACCAGCAGGTAATCGCCGATCAGCAGCGTGTTCTCCATCGACTCCGACGGGATCTGGAACGCCTGCACGATAAACGTGATCACGAATACGGCGATTACGATCGTCGTCGCCAGCGACTGGATCGAGGTGAGCCACAGCCACTCAAACAGCCGCCCGTGCTCATGCGTTTTGCCTGGCTCCGGCGTCTCG
>DAISJI010000023.1:12554-15101 GCA_036821585.1 Terriglobales bacterium | reverse complement strand
AGCAGCAGTCCGTTGATTCCCAGCACGACCGGTGCGGTAAACATGGGCACCAGCCATCCCGACACCAGGTTCCCCATCGGCATGCCACCGCGGAATGCGAAGTTATACACGCTCATCACTCGTCCGCGCATTTCGTTCGTGGTGATCAACTGGACCAGCGAGTTCACGGTCGCGAAGACGGCCATCATCGCCGCCCCGACAATCACCATCGCCGCGCCGCTCACCGGGAGTGCCTTTGAAAACGCAAACATTGAGATTCCCGCCCCCAGCAGGGCGAGGCCGCCTAAAGCCACCCGTCCCTTGCCTTTGAAGTTCCCGGCGGCGGCAATCGTCAAGGAGCCGAAGATCGAGCCAATGCCCATCAGCGAAAGCAGGTTGCCGTAGGTCTCCGGCCCCCGGTGGAAGATGTCCTTCACAAAGACGGGAATGTAGGTGCGCATCGGCATGGCCAGGAAGGTCATGAAGAAGGCAAGAAGAATCAGGGCTTCCATTCCCGGCTGCTTGCGAGTGAAAGAAATACCTTTCTTGAAACTGGTGAAGATGGATTCGGTCGTCTTGTCGGGCAGGAAGCGGGTGGTGATGAGCGAGAGCGAAATAATCGGGGCCAGGAACGAAACTGCGTTCAAGCCGAAGCACCACGTTTCTCCCAGCTTCGCCAGTGCTTGTCCCGCCAGCGCCGGGCCTACCGTCACGGCCAGGTTGAACTGGATCGAATTCAGCGCAATCGCGTTGGGCATGTCTTCCCGTTTGACGAGCGTGGGAATCAGCGCCTGGTACGCCGGACCGCCAAATGCCTGCGCGAGGCCGCTGACGAATGAGAGGCAGAGGATATGCCACACATGCACCAGTCCCGTGGCGACAAGGACCGTGAGCGTCGTCGCCGTGGCCATCTGCACCCACTGCGAGCCCAACAGGATGCGGCGGCGTTCCACGCGATCGGCGATCACCCCACCGACCAGGGAGAAAAGGAAGATGGGGATACCACTCAGGAATTGGTCGAGCGCGAGCAGGAAAGCGGAGTGGGTGAGGCGATAGATCAGCCATCCCTGGGCGACGAGCTGCATCCACGTGCCAATGCTGGAAGTGCAGGCCCCGAACCACATGAGGCGAAAATCGCGATATTGGAATGCCTTGAATATCCGGCCGAACAAGCAATCGACTCCGCAAAGGCTATTGGGGTGCGCTGCAGACGTATGCAGGCCCGCGAACCAGCGCAGCGAACTACGAGTAAATGACTTTCCGGTCGCCCTTCACGATCCGTCCGATCGTGTAGCCCTTTTCCCCGGCGCGTTCGAGGACGCTCTGCACTTTGGCGAACTTCTTCGGCGGAACCACCAGGATCATCCCGATACCCATGTTGAAGGTGCGGAAGACCTCGTCCTGCGGGATATTGCCCAGGTGTTGAAGGTGAGTAAACACGGGCTGTATGGGCCAGGACCCCATGTCGATCACCGCGGCCGTGCCCTTGGGGAGCACGCGCGGCAGGTTCCCGGTGATGCCGCCGCCGGTGATGTGCGCCATCGCGGAAACGGCCTCGGCGTCCACCAGCTTCTTGACCACCGGCCAGTAGCTCTTGTGGGTGCGCATCAGCTCGTTGCCGACTTTGTTCTTGATCTGGTTGACGTACGTTTCCGGCGAGTAGCGCGCGATACCGAACAGCAGCTTGCGGGCCAGCGCGTAGCCGTTGGTGTGGAGACCGTTCGATGCCAGCCCGACCAGCACATCGCCGGGCGCGACCTGCTTGCCGGTGATGACCTTCTCCCGCTCCACGATGCCCACGATGAATCCCGCCAGGTCGTAGTCACCCTTCTCGTAGAAGCCCGGCATTTCCGCGGTCTCGCCGCCGATCAGCGCGCAGCCGTTGTGCTTGCAGGCTTCGGCGATCCCGGTCACCACTTTTTCCGCGACTTCCGGATCGAGCTTGCCGGTGGCGAAGTAGTCCATGAAAAACAGGGGCGCCGCGCCCTGCACGGCAATGTCGTTGACGCAATGATTGACCAGGTCGGCGCCGACCGTGTGGTGCAGGTTCATCTCGAAGGCGACCTTCAGTTTCGTGCCCACCCCGTCCACGCTGGCGACCAGCACCGGGTCCTTGTACTTCTTCTTGTCGAGCGCGAACATGCCGCCGAAACTGCCGATTTCACTCAACACGCTCTTGGTGAAGGTCTTGTGCGCCAGGTACTTGATGCGCTGTTTGGCCCTCTTGGCTCGCTCGAGGTCCACACCGGCGTCAGCGTAAGTCACGACGGCGTTGGAATTCGGTTGGTCAGGCAAGTGGGGCTACCGTCCGATTGAGGAGTCTGGAACCGGTGCGAAAGCCAGTATTGTAGCACTGTGCGGACGGCTCAAGGCTCAGGGCGCAAGGCTCAAGGCGGCCGGTTTGCTGTAGTCCCGAAGGGACGACTCGCTGGTAGCCCAGGACGAAGTCCTGGGAATGGACGTGCTCTCATCACCCGAGTCCCGTCGATACGGCACGATTCGCTACAATCCAATCCGATGCCAACCACCCGGGCCACCGCTCGCAACAAAATCCAAATTCTTCGCGCC
>DAISJI010000023.1:9612-12454 GCA_036821585.1 Terriglobales bacterium | reverse complement strand
TCTCGCCGGGGATGGCCTGATTACCCGCGCTCCGCGGATCGTTCTCACGGTCCGCACCGCCGACTGCATTCCCGTGCTCATCGTCGATCCGGTAGAACGTGCGGTCGGCTCGTTCCACGCCGGCTGGCGCGGCACTCTGGCGCGCATTGTGGAAAAAGGCGCCGGCGAGATGCGCCGCTGTTTCGGTTCGCAACCCGAGAACCTGCGCGCCGCCATCGGCCCCGGCATTCACCGCTGCTGCTATGAAGTGAGCGAGGAGCTGAAAGAAAAGTTTGCCACCCAGTTCGCCTACGCGGACGATCTATTCGAGGAAGTATTTTCCTCCGACCCGGTCCACGACAAATATCCCTTGTTGTTCATGAATGCGCGCGCGCCCGGCCACGGCGACCCGCACTGCACGCTCCATCTGGACCTGGTCAAAGCCAACCGCCGCCAACTCCTCGACGCCGGCGTGGCGGAGAAAAACATCTGGATCTCCGACTTGTGTACCTCGTGCCGCACCGACCTGCTCTTCTCCCACCGCCAGGAGCACGGCCACACCGGCCGCATGTTGGCCGCCATCGGGATAGCTGAATGATTCTTCGGCAAACAGAAAACGCGCCATCTCGGCGCGTTCTTGCAATTCCTCAATTACAAATTACTAAATTTGAAATTCCCTAGCTCGGGCTCGGCGTGATCGCGGGAGCTTTGGCCCCTCCGCCCACGTTCACCAGGTCCTTCAACTCCTTGCTGGGCTTGAAGAACGGAATTTTTTTCGCCGGAACTTCCACCCGTTCGCCGGTCTTGGGATTGCGTCCCACGCGCGGCTTGCGCTGGCGGGTGCGGAAGCTGCCAAATCCGCGGATTTCGATCTTGTCCCCGGTGCGCAGCGAGCGCACGACGCTGTCGAAAATCGTTTCGACAATGATTTCGCTGTCCTTGCGGGTCAGTTCCGCCAGGCGGGAGACTTCATCGATGAGGTCGGCTTTGGTCATTCCGTAATTCTCCGTTTCCGCGCAAGTATAAACAACACTTGGGTTTAGCCGCTTGAAAAGTTATACGCGACTACCAATCCCGGCGCAACTTCTGACGGCCGTCCGACCTGCGACCGACCACCTACGACCTACGGCTTTCACCGCCACAGGTAATAGAACCCGGGGTTCTTCTGGATCAGTTTCGCCCGGTCGGGCAGGTAGTCGCTGACGTCGCCGAACATCAGGTCCAGCAGCGTCTTCTTCTGCTTCTCCTGCTTCACCAGCGACGGCTCGCCCTTGATCCCCACCGCCTTCGCCGTTTCCTTGACCGCGACCTCGAAGTCGCCCAGTTCATCGACCAGCTTCAGCGGCACCGCCTGCTTGCCCGTCCAGACGCGCCCGGTCGCGATCGGCTGGATCTCTTCCACCTTCAGTCCGCGGCCGCTGGCTACGTTGGCGATGAACTGCTGGTGCATGTTGTCGGCCATGCCCTGCAGATATTCGCGCTCCGCCGGTGTCAGGTCGCGCGTGGGGTCGCCCGTGTCCTTGAACTCACCGGCTTTGATAAGGACTTCCTTCATCTTGGCCCACTTCAGCAGATCGCCGTAGTTGTACCACTCCATGATCACGCCGATGGACCCCACGATGCTCGCCTCGTCGGCATAAATCTTGTTGCACGCGCTGGCAATGTAGTACCCGCCGCTGGCGCCCACCGTCTCGATCGAGGCCACGATCCGCTTCTTCTTCTCGTCGCGGATGCGCCGCACCGCGCGGTAAATCTCCTCCGACGCCGCTGCCCCGCCGCCCGGCGTATTCAGGTGGACGATGATGGCCTTCACCGAATCGTCGTCGGCAAACTTCTTGAGTTGCTTGACCGTCTCCTGCGGCGAGATGATCACGCCCTCGATGTCCACCACGGCGATCCGCCCGCCCGAACCGCCGCTGACCGTGTAGGCGCCCTGATCGCTTTTCACGCTGAAATACACCAGCGTGAATACCGCCAGCACGAAGATGAAGAACGCCGCCCCTCCGATCAGGATCCAGAGCAGCGTGCGCGAACGGCCGTTTTCACTCATAACAGCTTTAGTCTACAAGGCCCGAGGCATTTGTGATTTAGTGATTTGTGATTTAGTGATTTTTTCGTCCGCGTCCGGTTTTCAATCACCAAATCACCAATCACTCAATCACAAATTGTAGATAACATTCAGAGCTTTCGGCCTCACCCTCACCTCGGCCGGCGTCTGGCAAATAAACTCGCCGTCGGCGTATATGTCCAGCGGCGTCTCGCTGCTGATACTCAGCCGTCGCACCCGCCTGTATTCGACTTCGCGGATCCCCATGTGCGCGCCGAAATAAACCGTCGGAAACAGCGTCAGCAGCCGCGCCGCGCCCGCCTTGCGCACGAATACCAGGTCGAGCAATCCGTCATCCACCTGCGCCCGCGGCGCGATCCGCATCCCGTGCCCGTAGGCATTGGCGTTGGCGAAAGCGCACATCAACGCCGGCTCCGAGATCGTGCCCGCCGCTCCCTTCTCGTCTTCAAATTCAACCGTGATTCGCTGCGGCCGGAAGTTCAACGCGCCAGCCACCACGCTCAACGCATAGCCCCCATTCGCTCGCAACCATCGCGGCAGGTTGTTGGCGCGCCGGTTCACGTCCGCGTCCATACCTGCTCCCGCGACGCAACAGAACAAGTCGATGGTCGACGGTCGATGGTCGATGGCAGTGATTTCGCCAACATCAATCGCCCGAACGTTTTTGCCCGTATCGCAGAATCGGCGCCACGCCGCCATCGCCCGCTCTCTCGTCTTCAGTCCCAGCGCCCGCGCGAAATCATTCCCGCTGCCCGCCGGGACGATCAGAACTGGAATTTGAGTCTGAACTAGTGC